>CAJNCM010000004.1:0-204634 GCA_905221285.1 bacterium | reverse complement strand
GTATTTCTTGTTTTTTGGAAATGGCTTTTTATTATTGCTAATAATTTTTCGATTTGCACTGTATCAAATTAAACTAGCAATGCAGAATGATATTAACTAATTATGTCTAAATCATATTTTGGGTAATCAGATTATAATCATTCTAGACTTTTTCTACGCTGGAGCTGCGATTATATGTGGTGCTTCAGCTATGCGAATTTGCTAAAAAAAGAGAGGATGTACAATGAATAGTTCAATGAATCAGTTTTCAATTCTAAAAAACAGTGATTTACAAGAGTACTCTGGTGGATTAAATCCTACTTGTGGAGTATTAGTTGGTATGTCAATTTATATAGGTCTAACTGCATTTACTGGTCCTGTTGGTGTTGCATTGCGATTTCAACAGGTGGGCTAGCGGCAGATAGTTTTTATGGATAATGAGAAAAGTAATTAGTATATTTTACATTATTTCTCTAGGAGTTTTGTCTTTACTAAAGTCACAAGATATTGTTGATATCATAGCCACTCTACTATTGATTTGTATAGGTTTAAAAGGAATAAATCAAAAGGGAACTTTATAAGGTTGTGACGCCTATACTTTTTCGCCTCATTACATGTTTGGACAATGTTTCATATGTTAATTTCCAAATTGAGAATGGAGGTATTGTAACTAAGTGTGATTTTGAGTCAACTAAAGATGTCATGGCTAATGGTTGGATATCATCATTGGGTAGGAACTATTGTTTTTCGGGTTATAGAGGATAATTTATGGATAAGAGAACAGAAGAAATTCTCAATAAGATTTATAATTTGATTTTAGATACAGATATTCATAAAAATGAACGAGATATTTTATTACGTTATAAAACTCTATTAGAGAATACAAAAAATGTGCAGAGAGTTATCATGGGGTTGGCAGAAGCTCTTCGTCAGCAGGCTGTTAGTGGGATTCATAGTCACAAATCAATGAGCCCAAAGGTTGCGACATTTTATAAAGAAATTGCCACATATGGAGAATTGAGTAAAAATCTAGCTCAAGGATTAATATCTTTTGGTATAACGAGATAAGGAAAAATGAGCAGAAAAACTTACCAAGTTTGTAACAAGATAAAAAATTAATATAAATGTAAGGAAGTATTCGTGATGAATAAAATGGTGAAACGATTTGATGTAATGCATGAAGCAATGCTATCAAGCATTGAAGGTGAACTCTAATGCTTTGAGAAGGGATTGTTTCTTTAAGGAGATATGGTGGAGCTATTATAGGCTTTTGGATAGGAACTAAATTTTTTTCTACGAAATAGAAGTTGAGGTACAAATGAAGCAGCGTTTGATAATTGCAATTAGTTTTATAATGACTGGGATAGTCATTAACATTTTATTCGAATCAAATACTATTATTCATAAATTTATTGCTATATTAGGTCTGAGTATGTATTATAGAGGTGTTTTTAGAGAGTATAAAAATTTTAAAAACAATTCAGATTTTTAAATTTTATATTAAATCACGTAATTTGTGTGTCATTTATGATATTGTAGGAGACATTCCATATTGGATTGTAGTTATCATTTGAATGTTTTCAGATAATATTATTTGTAGGAATGATTATCTATATACGAAATTGATTGGAACTCTCAGAATTTCAAAATGAATATAGAATCGGTAGTAAATTGAATTGTATCAGAAATGGCTGTGATAATAGCAGGATGTTATAGTAATGAAGGAGTATCGAAATGAATCAACAGTTTAGAAATCAATGTTTAGATGCAATCGTAAAATTTGAAACTAGCTTTAAAGAAATGAACTTACCTCAACAACAATATTTCCAAGCTTATAGTCTAGTTAGTAAAATAGTATCTGAAATGAAATTAGATGGTGTTGCATTTGCTCAATCTTTCAGATATTTTTATGAATTCTTTAGTCGCGAATTATTGCCAGGGGGAATTATTTTATCTGAACAAGCTCGTAAAGATTTTAGTAGGATATCAGATCTAGCAAATTCTACTGAGTTATTAAAAACAATTCATAGCCCTATTAAAATATTTTGGTAATTACAAAATAATAGCTGTTTGTTAATTGGAGAAAACATATCATTTTATCAATGGGGTTATAAAAAAGAATGTTGATGTATCAGCATTCTTTTTATTTTATGTTCTTTGACAAAATAGCTAAAATTGTATCACTATCATTTGATGTATCTGTTTTTACTAGTCCTGTTTCAACTTTACTAAATAATGAGTTAATAATTATTAGTCGTTCTTCTTTACTAATATCAGTTCCGGCTTTAGTGAGAGATTGATAGAATCTTGTCAAAGCAGCTTTTTGTTTATATTCGGTAGCTAAATGATGATTTGACATAACGATTTTTATCAATATTCTAACAATGTAGATAAAAAATGAAATCACTGAAATGAGTATAAATGACTCCGATATAAACGGGAGCTCACTTTGAATACTATTTAAATAAGAGTGTATTACGACAACTAACCCTACTAGAGCAAATATTAAAGCTACGACAGTAAAAACAAGGAATTTCGTCCATTCTTTAGCTTTATTCTCATGACCTTCAGCACGCTCATTCCAAAGCTCCTCTGGTGCTTCTAAAGAAAGTTTGATTTTATAGGTTTCCTCTAAGTCACTAAGCTTGTCTTGCTTTTCCTTTTGCCATTCGGTAAGATTTTTTTGAAATTCGGTAAACTCAGAAACTTTGTTGTTATATTGTGTCTGAATTTCATTATGCTTATCTTCGATGAAAGATGTAATTTCTCTAAATTGTTTATCCGAGTCTTCTGAAATGTCTTTTAACTTGTTATCTAGAGGAACAACTATACTTGTTTCAAAATCAGATATATTGTCTTTAATGTTTGAAAGGTTTTTCCTTAGTAGATATAGTGCTGGATAAAACATTTGTTGAGATGAACTTGAAAAATAATTTCCGAGAGCATCGTTTTTTTTAGAAAGATAGATAAAATTTCTTATAGCTTCATCAAGATTATTTTTAGCCTGTTCAATATAGAAGGAAACAAATCTTCTGATTTTACGAAATTGTGTATCTTTGTCAATGGGAGAGTTTACTGATAGTATGTAAACTATCTTATCTTGTTCTCTTGTTTCACGATTAGTCGATAAAGTGTAATAAATTTGATTGCTTATGCTTTCAATATTTAGTTCTTTAAGTCCGAAAATATAATTTTTTACTCTATTAAACTTATCATTTAAGCTTTTCCAAGTAGACTCAAAATTAGTTGGAGAGCTTTCATAAATTGAATTCCAATAATCATAGTTACTTTTTATAATTCTTTCAAGCTCTTCAAATGTAAAAAATTCTTTGTGTTCGTCAAATTCAATTATAAAATCGTTAGAAATAGAGAATCTAAAGAGAATCTTATCATTTAGATAATTTGATACTTGACTTTTGGTATAACTCATAAACCTCACCTATTACAGATTAATTATATTATCATCTATTATACCATAAAAAGGTAGGTTAAAATAAGTCATGTACATGTAAAATTATTGTCAATATTAGTTAATTTATCGGAAAGTCAGTAATAAGGTATATCACTAAAAATAATTACAAATTTATTGGTAGCCTTTTGGTAGCTAAACAGACAAAATAATTTATTTCTCTTGTTGTGAATATAACAGGAATGTTGATTTATCAACATTCTTTTTTATTTCAAATGTATTCTCGGAATTAAAGGATGGGAACACCTGCTTTTTTCTCGTCTTTTGAAAATGATGGACATTATTTTTGTACTGTTGATGACAAAAAATCAAATGTCATTGGATAATATAGTGTTTATTGCTTTAATTACATTAGCTGCTAGTATACTTATGTCTGCCATTCAATTACCATTTATTCTTAAATATGGTGCTGAAAAGGGTAGACTCATTATGGTGATCACTTATTTCTTAATATTTGCTTTATCAACACTGTTAAAAGAAAAGTCAAATTTTCTTGCAAAACTAATGGAGATTTTTAGTAAGAATTCTATATCAATGATTTGCTTAGGAATTTTAGTTGTAAGCATATTAATCATAGGGATTGCAGTAAAACTGTCCGTTATGATTATGGATAAAAAAGAATACTAAGATACTTAATTGATAATCTTCAGAGGACGGTAGCAATACCGTCTTTTTCTATGCGTAAAATAAAAAGTTTCAGAGTACGTAGGAATAGTTTCAGAGTTCAAAGGAAAAGTTTAATTGTATCAAAGACGGTAAGAAACTAGACCCAGCTTGTGGGTTTCGTGTCATAATAATGACACAGGCAAATATTCAAGTAAATACAAGGGTTTTAGAGCTTCTATCAAAGTTTAAAATCAAAAAATGAAGCGATGGTGTTTTTTTGTAGATTTTTATGAAAATAAGTATTATAATTACATTATTATAAAGGATTGAATAGAGGAAAAGGAGTTATATAGGTAAATAGATTATGAGAACACAAAATGTTGTAGTTGAAAAATGGAATCCAAAATGGAAAGAAGAATTTGAAAAAATAGTAGAATCACTTGGAAAAGAAATCATTCAGAATGTAATTAAGATTGAACACGTAGGTAGTACATCGGTTAAAGGGATGTCAGCAAAGCCAATAATTGATTTGGATATTGTTATTGAAAATGATAAGTTTCTAATTTTAAAAAAATTGCTTGAAGATAAAGGGTATGTACATGAAGGCGATTTAGGTATTAGAGATAGGGAGGCTTTTTCATATATTAATAAAAATGATTTAATGACACATCATTTATATGTATGTCCTAAAGACTCTGAAGAATTATTTAAACATATTACTTTTAGAAATTATTTAAGGCAACATTCTGAGTTAGTGGATGAATATTCAAAAGTTAAAGAAAAAGCTGCTATTTTATTTCCGGATAATATAGATAAATATATAGAATATAAATCAGGTGTTATTGAAAAAATTTATAATCAATGCGGTCTATTGTAGTTTTTTTACTGTTCTAATTTTTTTGTTTCAATATATTACATAAATATGAAAAAAATATATCTGTAGTCATTGAAATTACTTCATGATTTCACACCTGGTTCAGGTAACTTCCTTACAGAGACCTATACATCTTTAAGACGTTTAGAAAATGAAGCCATTAAGCTATGCAGTCGCATTCGACGTTGGACAGGAACTTGTTAAAGTCCAACTGAGCCAATTCTATGGAATTGAGATTAACGACTTTTGCCTCTCACTAATATATACACGACAAAATGCTAATTTATTTTTTAAAAATTACAAATCTATTGGTATCTTTTTGGTAGCTAAACAGACAAAATATCTTGTTTTTTGCAAATAATACTTAAAAAGAATGTTGATTTATCAGCATTCTTTTTCATTTCAGATTGATTCTCGGAATTATCGAATGGGGGTTATTAAACTCTTGATTTTTTCAACAAGCTATGGTATTCTTTTGTTAGTTAATAAACTTACAGCAAGGAGAACAAATGTTTTCACCTACTAAATTAAAAGAAAAAAGAGAAAGTCAGGGGTTATCACAATCTCAACTTGCATCCAGGTTGGGAATCAGTAGAGCCTCATATTTTAATTGGGAAGCGGGTAAAACAAAGCCTAATCAACATAATTTGAGTAAATTGAGTCAGATTTTGAATGTTGATACTCGATATTTTGAATCAGAGTATGAAATAGTTGAAACTTATCTCAAACTAACTGAAAAGAATAAGGAAGCGACACTTCATTATGCTACAGAACTGTTGAACAAACAGAATGCGAAGGTTGTAGACATTCCTGAGCGTTTTTCTTATAAGGTCTACGAAAAATTATCAGCTGGTACAGGAACAGCTTATTTTGATGATGGTAATTACGATACAGTTTACTTTAATCACCAATTTGATTATGACTTTGCATCATGGGTGTTTGGTAATTCGATGGAACCGACATATGAAAATGGTTCTGTAGCCCTTATTAAGCAAACAGGATTTGATTATGACGGAGCTATCTATGCCATAGATTGGGATGGTCAAACCTATATCAAGAAAGTCTATCGTGAAGAAAATGGGCTTCGTTTAGTTTCACTCAATCGGAACTATTCAGATAAGTTTGCGCCTTATGATGAGAATCCTCGTATCATAGGGAAAATTGTTGGAAACTTTATGCCTTTAGAGGATTGAGTATGAGTTGGTTTGATTATAGCCTCGAACCGAAGAGTGACATTGCCTTTATTGATATGAAATCTTTTTACGCAAGTGTAGAGTGTGTAGATAGGGGCTTACACCCGCTTAAAACTTCGCTATGTGTTATGAGTCGTGCAGATAATTCTGCTGGGCTAATCCTTGCTTCCTCTCCTATGTTTAAAAAGGTATTTGGGAAATCAAATGTTGGACGTTCCTATGATTTACCATTTGATGTAAAGACTAGAAAGTTCTCTTACTATAATGCTAGAAAACAAGGTTTACCTACAACGATAGACTATGTCTGTTATATAGAAGAATGGGCAAAATCAACCGTGATTGTTCCTCCGAGAATGGATACTTATATTGCAGTCAATATGGAGATTCAAAAAATCTTTCAAGATTTTGCAGCACCAGACGATATCTATCCCTACTCAATTGACGAAGGATTTATTGATTTAACAAGTTCTTTAAATTATTTTGTACCTAATAAAAGTATTAGTCGAAAAGATAAGTTAGATATTATTTCTGCGGCCATTCAAAAAAAGATTTGGAGAAAAACAGGAATCTATTCAACGGTAGGTATGTCTAATGCCAATCCCTTATTAGCTAAGTTAGCACTAGATAATGAAGCTAAAAAGACTCCGACAATGAGAGCCAATTGGTCCTATGAAGATGTTGAAAAGAAAGTATGGTCTATCCCTAAAATGACAGATTTCTGGGGAATTGGGAATCGGATGGAGAAGAGATTACATAGTTTAGGTATCTTTTCGATTAAAGAGTTGGCTAATGTTAACCCTGACTTGATTAAAAAAGAGCTTGGTATCATGGGCTTAGAGTTATGGTTTCATGCTAACGGGATTGATGAAAGTAATGTTCATAAACCTTATAAGCCAAAGTCAAAAGGGATAGGGAACTCTCAAGTTTTACCTAGAGATTATGTCAAACAAAGAGATATTGAGATTATACTTCGTGAGATGGCAGAACAAGTTGCAGTTAGATTGAGAAGAGCTGGTAAGAAAGCAACTGTAGTTTCTATACACTTAGGGTACTCTAAAGTAGAACAGAAACGTTCTATTCATACTCAAATGAAAATTGAACCAACCAATCAAACAACACTACTAACAAACTATGTTTTAAAGTTATTTCATACAAAATATACTTCAGGAGCTATCAGAAGTGTTGCAGTAAGCTATTCAGGATTAGTAGATGAATCATTTGGATTGATTTCATTATTTGATGATATTGAAAAAATAGAAAAAGAAGAAAGGCTCCAGTCCGCAATCGATGCTATTCGAAGAGAATTTGGTTTTACTTCACTATTGAAAGGGAATACTCTGGATCAAGCTTCTAGAACAATTGCAAGAAGTAAACTCATTGGTGGTCATTCAGCTGGAGGATTAGATGGTTTAAAATGATGAATCGTTCTTATTTACCTTTTGAGTCTGCCCGAGTATACCAGGATCGTGGCATGGCTAAATGGATGGGCTTCTTTTTGTCAGAACATTCCAGTTCTCTTTGGGCGGAAAAAAATAAAGAAGATATCTCCATTTCTATGTCAATGGAAGAAAAGGTCTTACTTGTTCGTCAACTTTATACGAATGAATTTCCTGCAACTTTTGTTTGCAAGCTCTCAAATAGAAGAAAAGTAGTATCGGGTATTGTTAAAGAGATTGAAAAAGAGTTTATATCTATTAAGTCAGACACTGGTTTTCTTAGATTAAGATGGGGAGATATACTAGATATCAAGATAGAAGGGGTGGATTTATATGAATCGTAAAGAATTATATGATGATAAATTGCAGCTAGATTATTTTTCTGATTCTTATTTACGGTTTGAGTCAGATTTTTACAAGTATTCTGCTTTAGACATACCATTAACATTTATCACTGATGATATTCTACGTACAATGGCTATGTCTCAAAAACATTATTTTAAACTTAACAAAAGTAAATCTTTAGACAATCGTGATCATTACTTTGTTTTTTCTATCAAGATGAACAAAGATAGTAGTGGGATTAGGCAGTATGAATATCAGAGACATTGTTTTAATTTGTAAGAGTCCGACAGGGCTCTTTTTTCTGTGATAATTTTATCAAAAAGTATTTGTTATACTTTTTTTAATTTAGATTTATCTTGGGGGTTTGGGGGCGTGCCACCACATTTTCATATCGTTTGTTTTTTAAACCGTGAGGTTTGAAATGGCAGGCGATATGATTTTTGGGATATTGTGGACACAATATCTGAGCTCGCAAAGACCGAACAAGAAGCAAGTGAGGTCTTTAGGAAGCGTACTGACAATGTGAGGTAGACTTACACTGTCAGACAAGTAGAATGTTGAAGGGATATCAGAATGGGACAAGAAATTAAGTCAATCCGAAAGCAATTTAGAATTACGAGACAAGAAGAAAAACAGATAAAAGAAATGATGAGGGAACAAAAAGTGGATAGTTTCTCAGAATTTCTTCGTCAAAATTTATTGAAAAAGAATTATCAGGATAGAATTTTTGAAAGTTGGTTCTCCCTTTGGCAGTCTCAAAAGTTTGAACAGATTAGTCGAGATGTGTATGAAGTTCTGGTTGTCGCAAGAGAAAATCATCAAGTGACTCAAGAGCACGTCTCAATCTTATTGACTTGCGTTCAAGAATTGATTTCAGAAGTGAATCAAGTGCAACCACTCAGTCGTGAGTTCCGTGAAAAATATATGGGTTAGGAGGATGTAATGGTTTATCGCTATCGTACCAATCTCAAAAAAGTATTTCTAACTGGTCCAGAATTACACCAATTGAATGAACGGATTGCTAAGAGCAATTGTCAAAATTTCTCAGTCTATGCCAGAAAAGTTTTGCTTAATCCCAATATGTCATTTGTCACTATTAACACTGATACTTATGACCAGTTAGTTTTTGAATTGAGGCGGATTGGAAATAACATCAATCAAATTGCGCGTGCGATTAATCAAAGCCATCTGATTTCTCAGGACCAATTACAAGAATTGAGTAAAGGAGTCGGAGAGTTAATTAAGGAAGTGGACAAAGAATTTCAAGTGGAGGTGAAAAGACTGAAGGAGTTTCATGGTAGTTACTAAACACTTTGCGACGCACGGAAAAAAATATCGTAGGCGTTTAATTAAGTATATTCTCAACCCTGATAAAACGAACAATTTGAAATTGGTATCTGATTTTGGTATGAGCAATTACTTGGACTTCCCTAGTCATGCAGAAATGGTAGAGATGTACAATGTCAACTTCAGCAATAATGACAAGTTGTACGAATCCAGAAACGACCGACAAGAAAAACACCAACAAACTATTCATGCTCATCACCTCATTCAATCATTTTCTCCTGAAGATAATCTGACACCTGAAGAAATTAACCGCATTGGTTATGAGACCATGATGGAATTGACGGGAGGTCGTTTTAAGTTTATCGTAGCAACTCACACAGACAAAGATCATGTTCATAATCACATCCTAATCAATGCTATTGACCGCAATTCAGATAAAAAGTTGATATGGAACTATGCCTTGGAACGAAACCTCCGTATGATTTCAGACCGTATTTCTAAATTGGCTGGTGCAAAAATTATTGAGAAACGTTATTCCTATCGAGATTATAAAAAATATAGGGAATCTAGTCATAAGTTTGAATTGAAACAACGTCTTTATTTTTTGCTGCAGCAATCTAAATCGTTTGATGATTTTTTAGAGAAAGCAAAGCAGTTGCATGTTCAGATTGATTTTATTCAGAAGCATAGTCGATTCATGATGACGGATCGAGCAATGACAAAACCAATTCGAGGACGCCAACTCAGCAAACGAGATTTATATGATGAAGAATTTTTTAGAATGCATTTTGCTAAGCAAGAGATTGAAAGTCGTTTAGAATTTTTGTTGAACCGTGTCAATTCTTTAGAAGATTTAATAACAAAAGCAAAAGAATTGAATCTAACCATTGACTTAAAACAAAAAAATGTAACTTTTATCCTGGAAGAAGATAATCAAAAGATAAGTTTGGGTCATCAAAAAATAAATGATAAGAAATTATATGATGTCAAATTTTTTCAAGATTATTTTAAAAATAAGGAAGTAGGTACTTCAAAAGGATTAGAGAATTTACAGGAACAGTACCATGCTTTCCAAGAAGAACGAGATAAGGATAAAGTATCCACTGAAGAGATTGAGGAAGCCTTTGAGGAATTTAAGGAAAAGAGAGATGCCGTTCATGAATTTGAAGTAGAGCTTGCAGAACACCAAATTGAGAAATTAGTTGATGAGGGGATTTATATCAAGGTGTCTTTTGGTATTAAGCAGAGTGGTTTTGTTTTCATTCCCAATTACCAACTGGATATTATTGAAGAAGAGAATCAGAAAAAATACAAGTTTTATATTCGTGAGACAACCTCATACTTTGTATATAACAAAGAACATTCGGATAAGAATCAGTATGTCAAAGGACGAACATTGATAAGACAGCTAACCAACGATAGTCGAGTAATACCATACAGAAGACCTACAGTTAAGAGTCTACAGGAAAAGATTACTGAGATTAACCTCTTCATTGAATTAACTGAAGCAGATAAGAAATACCAAGACATTAAAGATGAGTTAGTAAAAGAAATAGCAGAGATAGATATAAAACTAAATCAAATTAATGAAAAAATCGCCAACTTAAATAAGATGGCGGAAGTGCTTATCAATTTGAAGAGTGAAGATATGATCAGTCGAAAGCTTGCAAGATACGATTTTTCGAAACTAAATTTGACAGAATCAATTACAGTAGAACAAGTAACCGAAGAAATAAGAGTGTTTCAAGAGGAGTTGGATCATTATCTTTATGAGTATGAGGAATTAGTAAAAAATCTAGAAATGTTTGTAAAAGTACTGAATGATAAGGATTTTGATAAAAAATTTAGTACAGAAATACTATTGGAATAACAAGAACTAATCCTATGGTGGTTAAAGATTAACTATCCTTGTGTTATTGATTAATATATTTGTCATAGTGCTCTTGGTACTGTGCTTTTATATTATGTTCTCCTAGAATTTCAAATACCTGAAGTGCTTGTTTCATCTTTTCGATTCCGTTCGCAGGATTGCGCTTAAATTCAAAATACCCACACGTATATAAGAAGACGGTTTGTTCATAATAGTTCAATTCATTGTTTAGTAATTTTTTTACTTCTTTGATTAGAAAACTACAATTTTGAAATTCTTCTTTATCAATACTAACAATTAGGCAATTGATTGCTAATTGTGTAACAAGCCGTTTATTTGTCTTATTTAATGTTGAATAGAGATAATTTTTTAACATTTCTATAGTTAATAGGAAGTAGGAGTTATAATTAATTGTTCTTACACAGTTACCTAATAGGATAATTTCATAGTAACCCCAGTTTTCAACTTTAAAAAGATAATCTGTAAGCTGTAATAACTCCTCGTCCGAGGGGAGAAAATTTTTATTTGTGGTATAGAGAATCGATTTTACCATTGTCTTTTCATAAGGACCCAAGTTAAAACTTGAAGAGTTTGATAGTAATTCAATAATACTAACAAAATTTTTTGAGGAGTAGTGTTTTCGAATATATTGCACTAAGTTAGCGAATGATCCAGTTCTAGTAGAATTATTGTCATGAAGAATAATAAATTCATCCAAAGTTATATGTAATTTATCTAAAATATTGATTAATCTAATACAAGAGATTTCTGATTCTCCACGTTCAAATCTAGAGATTTGAGATTTAGATAAATTACTATCAGCAATTGAACTTAAACTTATTTTCTTTCCTTTTCGAATTTTTCTGAGTGTTATACCAAGTTTTGATTTCATTTTTCCCGTTTTCCCAACAAAAAAGTAATTGATTCTTATTTATTGTACAATAAATAAAAACTGAAAGGAAGTCTAAATATGAAGAAAATTTTAAAAAAATCCCTAATTTTATTGTTGGCTATGGATATTATTATTGTCGGTGGATAAAATGTTTAGGTGTACACCTAAGTCTTTAGATATCATCTAAAGACTTAGTACTGGTTGGAATACACGATGAAAGATAGTATGGTTAATTATTGGTTAAATTATTTTCGGAGTATAGTTTAGAAACGTTTGAAGTAGAATAGATATTAAGAACCTATCTTTCTCTTATTCCAAAGACTCAGCTCCTGTAATAGAAAATTTAAATTTGACTATTGAGTCAGGACAGAGAATTGCACTAGTCGGTCAACCGAGGTCAAGAAAAAGTACGTTATCAAAAATACCATCAGGATTATATAAGATTGATATAGGAAAAGTTTTATTTGATTGTGTAAATATTAATCAAATAGATAAAAAATATTAAGTCAAAATTTAGGAGTAGTTCCACAGGATTCATTTTTATTGAACAGAAGTATTCTTGATAATATAACTTTAAAGCACGAAGTTACTTCACAAAAGATAGAGGAAGTTTGTAAAGCAGTTCAAATCTATGATGAAATCATGGCTATGCCTATGAAATTTAACACTATCATCTCAGATTTGGGTTCAAAAATTTCAGGTGGTCAAAGACAACGGATAGCACTGGCACGTGCATTAATAAATAATCCTAGTATTGTAATTTTAAATGAAGCAACTAGTGCATTAGACACTATTAATGAGGAAAGAATAACAAAGTATATAAAAAGTAAGGGCTGTACTCAAATAATTGTATCTCATAGATTGTCAACGATTAAGGATGCGGATATTATTTTTGTAATGAAAAGTGGTAAGATTGTTGAGTCAGGAAATCATAAGTACTTAATGGCTCTTGGTGGAGAGTACTACAACTTATATACAAAAAGGAAATTAGGTGTAAAGAAAATGAAGAAAGAAAATGAATATGTAATTTCAACAGCAGCCTCACTAGGGGCGATGATTGGAATAGTGTTTGCAATTTTTTTAGATTTTCCAGTTGAATATGGTATTTCTTTAGGCTTGTTGAATGGAATAGTATTGGGGTCGCTGATTTCTAACAAAAACAATAAGAATTAAGCATAATTTTTTGCTGTAAACTAAGGAGTAGAGATGGCTATATAGTGTCTTACTTGAGATTCCTAACTGTTTTTCTAATTCTTACTATTGGAACTAACTCTTCAATAAGCAGCAACCATTTTTAGGCATCTTTCTACATTATCGCTTACCTGTACAGGTAAGATTCAACCTCCACTATAATGATAAAATCAATAATCAATAACAATATTGATGTAAAATTTAAAAGTTTTTTCACACTAAACTTCTCTTTATTTTTTATACAATAATAAAAATACTATTTTAGCTTTACTAAAATCTAGAATATTTGAAAACTAATTGGCTTACTTATATATGAAAACATCCCTAATCTGCAACAAGGAGAGGAAGCAATGAAAAATTTAGGACAAATCTTAAAAAAAATTCGAGAAGCTAAGGGCCTCTCTCTTTATAATATTGCTAATGATGAGATTTCTACCTCTCAGTTATCTAGATTTGAAAATGGGTATACAGATATTACTCTTAGTAAATTACTTTCAGTTTTAAAGACACTGAACGTATCTTTAGAAGAGTTTATGTATTTAGGGCGTGGTTTTCATAAGATGAGTAATTTCGAGGTAATTGATAAGATAAATAATTATTTTTATAAGAACAACAGCCCAGCCTTGAGAAGACTCCTAATTAATTGTATAGAAAAGGAAGAGGAGAAACTAAGTAAGAAATTAACAATAATTTTGATTAAGTTAAAGCTCCAAGAAATTGAGAAAGATAATATTGTGACTTCTGAAGAAATTGATTTTATATCAGACTATTTATTCAGCATAGATATCTGGGGTGAATATGAATTAGAGCTATTTTCCTCCACAATGGAAATTTTTTGCCAATCAAGTATTATGATATTAACGAAGGAAATGGTGAGGAGAACTGATTTTTATAAACATTTACCGACCCATAGAAGATTAATTACCAGCATGTTATTTAATGCTTTTAGCCTCAGCGTAGAAAGAAATAATATAGTTGATGCATCTTATTATAGAGAACAATTAGTCCAGTTATTTTTTGATGAAACAGAATTATATGAAAGATTAGTTTTTCACCTCATAGATAGTTGTTACAATTTTAAGATGACAAATGAATTGAGTAATATTTTAGAGATGAGAAAGTGTATTGGCTTTCTGAAAACCTTGGAAAGCATGAGTTTAGTAGATAGATGGGAAAAATATATTGAGAGAGTACTTAATAGTAACTAATTGCAAATTAGGGATAAAAACTATTAGACCAACTGCTAGTGATATAATAACATTAGGCAGTAGGTCTAATAGTTTTTATAATCAAGGAGGATTAATCATGAAGAAATTATTGAAGTTCTGGGAAGATGTTGTTTTAGTATAGAAATAAGTCTTGAAAAACTGGATTTGAAGAATTATTTTGATTAAACAATTTTTAGTTAGGGTTCTGTTAAGGAATTATAGTATTTAGAGTTACAAGTTTGAATATCGAAAAAGATATTCACTAGAACTGGGGTGGTTGTAATGAGTGTATTAGAGTTTATAAAACCTAGAAAAGATTCCGTATATACTCCATTGAATAGTATTAGGGTAAAGCTGACAGATAACTGTAATTGGAACTGCTGGTGGTGTCATAATGAAGGAACAGGTAGTAGGGAACAAAGATTAATAAAAAATATTGATTTTTTCAATGATAAATTTTTTAATGATTTTATTGATCTAACAGATTCCTTAAATATTACTGAGGTACATTTGACAGGTGGTGAGCCTAGTTTACATCCAGATATTGACTTAATTATTAAAAAATTGAAAGAATATAATTTTGTTGTTAAGATGACCTCAATTGGAGGTAAAAAGGAGGTTTTTGATAAGATAATATCTTCGGGAATAGATGGAATTAATTTTAGTTTACATGAGGTAGATACGGTTGAAATGTACAACACTCAAGTTAATCGTTCTAATAAATGGGTAGAGCAAAATCATCGGAAGTTAAAAGAACTAATAGAATATGTAAGTAGAAAAGGAGTTCCTGTAAAGATAAATACTGTTGTAGCCAGCTCTGAAGATTTCGGTAGAGCTTATGAAGTGATGAAGTGGGCTAGTAGCCGCAACATTGCCATAAGAATCTTAAACGAAGTTGAAAGCAATGAAAAATCTATTAGTACGATTAGAAATTTTTTTGATTCGTTAAATGGTATTGAAATAAGTAGGAAATATATCAAAGGAAGTTCATCTGGAACTATTTTTTATAATGTTCCTAATATTGGTGAAGTGGGATTTAAAATACTGATTCCAAACTACTTGCACGATATGTGTAAATGTTGTAGAATTAGGGAAAAGGGCAGATGTGGTGAATATTTTTATGGAATACGATTAGAAAATTTGCTTGGTAATTACAATATTAGGCTTTTTGTCCATAAAACATCTACAGAAACTTACTATAGACTGAGTGAATGTAAAGAGACTTCAGCCTTTGAAGAATTGAGAGGTAAAATTAATGAATGAATTAGAAGTTAGATTTGAACTCAACGATGAGAGAGATTATAATAATGCTATTTCATATTTAGAAAAATCTTATAAATTTAAGAGTGAAAATAAGCAAGTTGATGAATATTTTAAAATAAAAGGAAGAGAATTTGAAAATGATGAGGTAGGTAGCTTTATCTACAGAATTCGCCAGGAAGATGATAATAAAGCATGTGTTTTCACAAGAAAAGATACGATAAAACAAGGAATGTGGAGTGAAAGTGAAATAGAGTTAGAATCTGAAAAATTAGAATTTGTAAGGAATATCTTGCAAGATGGTTTTTCAAATATTTTCACAATAAGTAAATATAGAAAGACTTATCATGACGCATTAGAAAATAAAACGATTAATCTAGATAAGATTGATGGTCTTGGATTTTATCTTGAAATAGAGATTTTAGGAAATTTTTCAAAAGAAGATTATAATAATTTTTATGAGAAAATGTGCGGAGAGTTCTCGTTTTTAAATTCAAAAATAGAAACAAAGGGCTATGTCCAATTAATGAGAGAAAAAAATGTCTAAAATACTTGTTATTGGAAGTTTCTCTGAAATACACAGAGCACTTAAAAAAATAATTGTAAGTTAACATTAGTTTGTGAATCTTCAAAGATAAAACCATATTTTAAAGATCTTTAATTCCTTCCTTAACAAAATTATGTGACTTTTGTTACCGGTTTATTGCTGATTTTTTAATAGCTTATAACATTTATAGACGGTTAATAGATTTTGACCGTCTTTCTTAATATTGTCTTTCCTATAATAGATGAGCTTATGAGATATGTTTAATAAATTAACTTTAATTTTTATTGTCCGATTTGGACAATATATTAAATATTTAAAATTTATGGTCTATACTTTTTCTTAGGAGAAAGCTAGATGTACAGACGTTTGAGAGATTTGAGGGAAGATCACGATTTGACCCAAAAACAAATAGCTAAAATACTTTCGTTTACACCTTCAGCTTATGCTAAAATTGAACGGGGTGAGCATACGTTAACAGCAGATGTATTGGTAACTCTCTCAAACTTTTACGATGTCAGTACAGACTACCTATTGGGATTGACAGATTTTCCTGATAAAATTCGCTTTAGAAAATAATCTCCTCAATTTCATAGAGTGTGAAAATGAGGGGATTTTTTATTTGTTCTTTGAAAATTGAATAGTCCAAAATGGTACTTTCCTCATTTGTGGAGCAGATTTGAATGGCTCGCCATGATAAGAGCGATTTTAAAACCATCAATAAAATAGAGCGATACTTTATATGCCATGATACAAATGATATACAATGATACTTCTGACCGTTCAGGCTGCCACCGTAAAAGAGCAGCAAGTGAGATTCTTATGATGACTTCATCAGTCATGCCATGGAGGAGATTGATAAAAGATAAAAGATAAAAGGGAAGTGATTTTTTGAAATCAAATTTAGAAAATTATATAGTCGAGCTAGAGATGCTAAATCTATTATTCTTAAAAAAACTTATTAGCGAAAAAGAATATGAAAAAATAAAGCTGAAACTGCGTAAAATATACACAAATTAGCTGACCTTTTTTATTGGTTGCGGTAAAATAAATGCAGAGAAATAGGAGGTTAAGCCATGTCAAATAACGTTGAAATTATAAAAGCAAATCCTTTAGTAACTAGAAGAAATGATAATAGTGGTTCTTTATCGAGGAGAGTAGCAGCATATTGTCGTGTTAGTTCCGATAGTGATGATCAAAAAAATAGCTATGATTCTCAAGTTCGTCATTATAGAGAGTATATATCACAGCACCAAGATTGGATTTTGGTTGACATTTATGCTGATGAAGGGATTTCAGGAACTCAAGTTGGAAAAAGACAAGATTTTCAAAGATTGATTTCAGATTGCCTTGATGGGAAAATAGACTATATCATTACCAAAGCCATTGCTCGCTTTGCTAGAAATACATTAGATACTCTCAAATATGTTCGTTTGCTCAAAGATAAACAAATTGGTGTATTTTTCGAAGAAGAAAATATTGATACTTTAACTATGGATGGTGAGTTACTATTGACGATATTAAGTTCAGTGGCTCAACAGGAAGTTGAAAATACATCTGCCCATGTTAAAAAAGGTTTAAAAATGAAGATGCAACGTGGAGAACTTATTGGTTTTCAAGGTTGTCTTGGTTATGACTATAATCAAGATACCAAGTCAATATCAATAAATGAAAAAGAAGCCAAGATAGTACGTTATATTTTTGAACGATATATTGATGGTATTGGGGGTAAGGCAATAGCTAGAGAGCTGGATGAACTAGGATATAAAACTCCTAGAGGTCTTGATCACTGGCAAGATACAACAGTTTTAGGAATTATTAAAAACGAGAAGTATAAAGGTGACATTCTAATGGGAAAAACTTTCACTGTTGACCCCATTAGTAAGAGACGTTTAATAAATTTCGGTGAAGAGGATAAATACTACATTAAAAATAATCATGATGCAATAATTAGTCCAGAAATTTTTACTCAGGCGCAAGAAATTCGATTACGGAGATCAGGAAACAAGAAAACCATAGCAAATACAAAAGGTAAACGAGAAAGATATTCAAGAATGTACCCTTTTAGCAGTAGATTGGAATGTGGTTTTTGTGGTACTGTTCTGTCTCGAAGAAGTTGGCACTCTAGTTCAGAGTACAAAAAGATTATTTGGCACTGTACAACATCTATAAAGAAAGGTAAAAAGCATTGCGTTCATAGTAAAGGAATAGAGGAAAAAGCGATAGAAAATGCTTTTTTACAGAGCTACCAACAGTTGTTTTATGAAAATAATAACCTAACTGAAGACTTTCTTGAAATTATAAAAGAAGAGCTTACTGATGATACCTTAAAAGTGGAGTTGAATAAGATAGTTAGTAAATTAAATTCGTTGTACAAAAAAGAAGAAAAATTAGTTTCAATGAATCTAGATGGAAAAATAAGTGATTCTGTATATGAAGATAAATTCAATCAAATACAAATTGAGAAAGAAAAACTTTTAGAAGAAAAAGTAAACTTAGAAGTAACTTTAAAATCAGAAGTTGATATAAAAAGTAGATTAGAGAATTTTAAAGAAATTTTAACTTCACAAAAGACTTTGACGGAGTTTGACAAGGACATTTTTGAAAGTATCGTTGAAAAAATAATAGTAGGCGGAATAAATTCTGATGGAGAAATTGATCCAGCAATGTTGACTATAATTTTTAAAACGGGAGATTCTTCGACTAAAGATGCAAAATCTTACAAATCTAAAAGAAAGAATGCTAAAATAGAAAATGATAAATTGTGTTTTAATGCCGTAACCGATGACGAAAAAAAGTGTACAAATAAAGAAAACAGCGCATGTCGAGTGTGTAGCTTTGCTGGTAAAAGCCTAGAAAGCTTGGTATGAATCAATAATGAAAAGCCTTGATTGCAAGGCTTTTTGCTTTATGGTGGGTAAGTATCAGAGTGAGAAAATTTTTGGAATGAGTAGAAGTGATAGCTAGAAATTATCAGTTTCTATTTCCATTTACCCTGTGGGTACGTGTTTGTTTCCATTGACAAGGAGTTTGTGGGAATAGAAATGTACCCACCTTGTTTGAATCAAGTGAAGTGTAGTTGAAGGAAATCTGTTGAAAGCAATACTTCATTTTACCGAATAAGTAATAATTTAGGCAACTTCAAATCGATTAAAAAAAACTATTTTAAAGGTTAAGAGTAGACAAAAATTGTCCACTCTTTTTTGCAAACTCAATTTATCAATAAATGAAATGAGGGAATGTAAAATGAAATATTTTGAGGTTGAGTTAGAAAATCCTGATGAATTTTTAAAACTACAAACAGAAGATTTTGTGAAAGCTAATCGCTTGCTACTAAGGAAGATAATCCAGAGCGTTACAGTCTATGAAGAACACTTCGTCATATCCTTTAAATCTGGCATCGAATTGGAAGTATGAGACTCATTCCATAACTTTTATATTGAACATATCATCTTGTTGTGTTATACTATAAATTGATATAAACAAAGATGTAGGAGGAACCGAAACTATGACAGCCTCAATGCGTTTAAGATAAGCTGGCAATAAAAAAAGCAGAATCTATACCCGATGATAGGCTTTTTTGTTGTGCTTATTTATACGATATTGAGCATTCATTAGTTACGGTGAGGATATTGGTTATTTAACTATACCTTTATTTAACTATGTCTTTAATATGAATGTTTCCAAATTGTATGTATGCAGACCAAAAGCCACATTGTGGGGTTTGGCCTGCATTTTTTATTGCCTAGAATGCTATTCAAAATAGAAATTCAAGCAAAATAATATGCAGGAGATAATATAAATGGAAAAATACAACAATTGGAAACGAAAATTTTATGCAATATGGGCAGGGCAAGCAGTATCATTAATCACTAGTGCCATCCTGCAAATGGCGATTATTTTTTACCTTACAGAAAAAACAGGATCTGCGATGGTCTTGTCTATGGCTTCATTAGTAGGTTTTTTACCCTATGCGATTTTGGGACCTGCCATTGGTGTGCTAGTGGATCGTCATGATAGGAAGAAGATAATGATTGGTGCCGATTTAATTATCGCAGCAGCTGGTGCAGTGCTTGCTATTGTTGCATTCTGTATGGAGCTACCTGTCTGGATGATTATGATAGTATTGTTTATCCGTAGCATTGGAACAGCTTTTCATACCCCAGCACTCAATGCGGTTACACCACTTTTAGTACCAGAAGAACAGCTAACGAAATGCGCAGGCTATAGTCAGTCTTTGCAGTCTATAAGCTATATTGTTAGTCCGGCAGTTGCAGCACTCTTATACTCCGTTTGGGATTTAAATGCTATTATTGCCATCGACGTATTGGGTGCTGTGATTGCATCTATTACGGTAGCAATTGTACGTATACCTAAGCTGGGTAATCAAGTGCAAAGTTTAGAACCAAATTTCATAAGGGAGATGAAAGAAGGAGTTGTGGTTCTGAGACAAAACAAAGGATTGTTTGCCTTATTACTCTTAGGAACACTATATACTTTTGTTTATATGCCAATCAATGCACTATTTCCTTTAATAAGCATGGAACACTTTAATGGAACGCCTGTGCATATTTCTATTACGGAAATTTCCTTTGCATTTGGGATGCTAGCAGGAGGCTTATTATTAGGAAGATTAGGGGGCTTCGAAAAGCATGTATTACTAATAACAAGTTCATTTTTTATAATGGGGACCAGTTTAGCCGTTTCGGGAATACTTCCTCCAAATGGATTTGTAATATTCGTAGTTTGCTGTGCAATAATGGGGCTTTCGGTGCCATTTTATAGCGGTGTGCAAACAGCTCTTTTTCAGGAGAAAATTAAGCCTGAATATTTAGGACGTGTATTTTCTTTGATCGGAAGTATCATGTCACTTGCTATGCCAATTGGGTTAATTCTTTCTGGATTCTTTGCTGATAAAATCGGTGTAAATCATTGGTTTTTACTATCAGGTATTTTAATTATTGGCATTGCTATAGTTTGCCAAATGATAACTGAGGTTAGAAAATTAGATTTAAAATAAACAATATTGGAGGAATATTTATGTATCTTATTTTCATGTAACTCTTCCTGCTAAAATCGCAGGGTTTTCCCTGCATACAAGCAAATGAAAGCATGCGATTATAGACAGGAGGAAATGTTATGGAATTAATATTAAAAGCAAAAGACATTCGTGTGGAATTCAAAGGACGCGATGTTTTAGATATAAATGAATTAGAAGTATATGATTATGACCGTATTGGTTTAGTAGGAGCAAATGGTGCTGGAAAAAGCACTTTACTCAGGGTACTTTTAGGAGAATTAACTCCCCCAGGATGTAAAATGAATCGTCTGGGTGAACTTGCCTATATTCCCCAGTTGGACGAAGTAACTCTGCAGGAGGAAAAAGATTTTGCACTTGTAGGCAAGCTAGGTGTTGAGCAATTAAATATACAGACTATGAGCGGTGGTGAAGAAACAAGGCTTAAAATAGCACAGGCCTTATCGGCACAGGTTCATGGTATTTTAGCGGATGAACCTACGAGCCATTTAGACCGTGAAGGAATTGATTTTCTAATAGGACAGCTAAAATATTTTACAGGTGCACTGTTAGTTATTAGCCATGACCGCTATTTTCTTGATGAAATAGTAGATAAAATATGGGAACTGAAAGATGGCAAAATCACTGAGTATTGGGGAAACTATTCTGATTATCTTCGTCAGAAAGAGGAAGAACGTAAGAGCCAAGCTGCAGAATACGAACAATTTATTGCGGAACGTGCCCGATTGGAAAGGGCTGCGGAGGAAAAGCGAAAACAGGCTCGTAAAATAGAACAGAAGGCAAAAGGTTCTTCAAAGAAAAAAAGTACTGAAGACGGAGGGCGTTTAGCTCATCAAAAATCAATAGGAAGTAAGGAAAAAAAGATGTATAATGCTGCTAAAACCCTAGAGCACAGGATTGCGGCCTTAGGAAAAGTAGAAGCTCCGGAAGGCATTCGCAGAATTCGTTTCAGGCAAAGTAAAGCATTGGAGCTCCATAATCCATACCCTATAGTCGGTGCAGAAATTAATAAAGTATTTGGGGATAAGGCTCTGTTTGAAAATGCATCTTTTCAAATTCCGTTAGGAGCAAAAGTGGCGTTAACTGGTGGTAATGGAATCGGAAAAACAACTTTAATCCAAATGATCTTAAACCATGAAGAAGGAATTTCTATTTCGCCTAAGGCAAAAATAGGTTACTTTGCACAGAATGGTTACAAGTACAACAGTAATCAGAATGTTATGGAGTTTATGCAGAAGGATTGTGACTACAATATATCAGAAATTCGTTCAGTGCTAGCATCTATGGGGTTCAAACAGAACGATATTGGAAAAAGTTTATCTGTTTTAAGCGGTGGAGAAATTATAAAATTGTTGCTTGCTAAAATGCTCATGGGTAGATATAACATCCTAATAATGGATGAACCCAGTAACTTCCTTGACATACCAAGTTTAGAGGCTTTGGAAATACTAATGAAGGAGTACACCGGAACTATCGTGTTTATCACCCACGATAAACGATTACTCGAAAATGTAGCAGATGTAGTTTATGAAATTAGAGATAAGAAAATAAATCTGAAACATTAAATTTAAGGTAGTCGCTGGTCAGTATAGTCTGTTCTGGTTGGCGACTCCATTGTTAAAGAGTATAAAGACTTTAGATTTTATGAATATTAAAAATAGGAACAGTCAATTGAACTGCTCCTATTTTTCTGCTAAATATATTGTAGTTTTCTTATATGTATAATGATAGATTAGCGGATTCTCATCTACGGTACTTACTTCAAATATGAAGAAGTGATCGCGGTTATCTCTGGACTTTTCCTTATTGAGGACAAAGTAATTCTTACGTGAAGTCGCCATTGTTTTTAGGATATCATCAGTTAGGAAGGTCAATGGAATATTCATGTTAGAGTAGCGGTAGAAGTCACGTTCAAAATCTTGGTAGCTCTCGCTATAATAGTCCATTTGTAGGTGATTACGCTGAAACTCAAGCTGATTCATAGAGCACCTCCTCGACAAGTTCAATACTAATAATGTCTTTTAATTTCAAATTGATGTGACCTGTTGTAGTTTTTATCAAAATGAAATCTTTGGTCAGACTTGGTATTGTTCCAGTGTAGGAAACACGCTTGTTTTTTTCAATCACTTGAATGCGTGTGCGTAGCTGCCCGGCGTATACTTGACTGAGGAGTAATAATTTCTTCTCCATTGACAAATCTGACATGTACGTTACTTTGTTTGTATCATCAGAGAGTGCTGATGTATGCTCAGATAGGAAAAAGCCCATCCATTTTTGCATCTTTGTATCCTGGTACTCTCTTGCTGACTGAAATGGTAAGGATGAACGGTCAATCATTTTAATCCCTCCAATCCACCAGCGGAATGACCGCCAATAAGTTTACTGCGTTCAATATTTTAGGAACCTTCAGTTAGGACGGTTCCTTTTTGTATGGCTAAAAAGCCAAACTGTTCTCTGACAACATCAATAGCTGTCTGAAGTCTATTTTCTTTTTCAATTTCTTCTACATCATGCAAAATGAGGACAACCCTTTTACTACCAAGGTGTTCTGTGCAGAATGCGGTTCAGCTTTTGGACGTAAGAACTGGACGACCAGTCGTGGCAAACGTAAAGTTTGGCAGTGTAACAACCGTTATAAGGTAAAGGGACAGATTGGTTGTCAGAATAACCATATCGATGAGGGAACACTAGAGAAAGCTGTAATGATGGCAGTTAAACTACTGAGTGAGAATATGGATTTGTTGCATGGAAAGTGGAATAAGATCTTGGAAGAAAACCAGTTATTAGAAAAGCATTACAGTGTGTTACTGGCTGAATTGATAAATAAGGAGTGTTGGGAATATGATTCCTTTGAGATGTGTCAGGTACTAGATAGTATTTTGATTTCGGAGGATGGACAGATAACCGTTAGATTTTTGGAAGGAACAGAAGTTGATTTATAAGGCTGTAGGCATAGTATAGTTCACTATGTTTGCAGCCTTTTTTCTTGTTTAGTGGTATAATTATATGTAGGATTTTTTTAATATCGGTTACTTTTTATGAATTAACCAAAAAACTAAAATGGAGTTGTTTTATAATGAGATATTCTGAAGAAGCATTACAATCATGGATTAAGCCGTTATCTGCCACTGAAGAAACACGGGTTGAAAATACTATTGGAATGATTAAAGATGCAATAGAAAGGAGTGGGCTCTCTTCAAAGTATGAATATGAAATTTTTGCCCAAGGTTCTTATGCAAATAATACGAATGTAAAGAAAAATAGCGACATTGATATCTGTATCATGGTGAAATCTTTATTTTATTGTGAGTATGTAGATGGGTTATCGGACCTAGACTATAATTACTCTAGTAGCAGCACCAATGCTAATGTATTTAAAAACGAAGTGATTAAAGCGTTAATTTCAAAATTTGGTGCAGAATCAGTTTCTATTGGCAATAAGTGTATCAATATTAATTCTAACTCATATCACGTAAATGCAGATGTAGTCCCATGTTTTCAATATCGAAATTATAGATATATTGGTAGCAGGTCATCTGAAAAATTTGTTGAAGGCATCAAATTTTTTACCTCAAACGGAAATTATGAAGTAATTAATTATCCTAAAGTTCATATACAAAATGGTATCTCTAAGAATAAATCTACTCACTATAAATATAAATATTTAGTTAGGATTATGAAGCATATTAAGAACGAGATGCAGGAGCTAGGATTGACAAACGAACGCATTTCTTCATATTTGATAGAATGTTTGGTCTGGAATATACCTGAACAGATGTTTTTCAATAGTAATAGCTACACAGGGTTGTTACAGCAAGCGTTATATTACATAGTGTCTCAAGTGAATTTAAATTGGGTTGAAGTAAGTGGAATGTATTACC
The DNA here is from genome assembly GCA_905221285.1 of bacterium. Taxonomy (GTDB): domain Bacteria; phylum Bacillota; class Bacilli; order Lactobacillales; family Streptococcaceae; genus Streptococcus. The sequence goes on along the minus strand of CAJNCM010000004.1, from coordinate 179,561 downwards.
TTTTTCGTTCAGAGCAGAAATGGAATTTACAGGATACAAAAACTTTTTTAGTTAGAATGATTGAATTTTTGGATTATAAATAAAACTTATGAATGAACAGCAGAAAAAATTTTTGAATATTACAATATGGGTTTTTGCAATTTGCTTGTTATTAAGATTGTTAATAAGTGGCCAAGAGATTGCAGTGAATCTTAAATCTGATATTTTGGCATTGGTATATTCAGCCATTGGGTATATTGGTGAAGCTATATCAGTTACAGCAATTATTATGGCTATTTTTGAAAAAACAGCATGGCGGTGGCCATTACTATCTAAGATTCATAATGTTCCAATTTTATTTGCGAATTATGTAGGTAGTTTCAAGACGGACTATGATCAGAATGAAAGAAATTGTGAACTTACTATTGAACAGTCATTTACGACTATTAAAGTTAAGTTTAAAACGGGTGAAAGTTCGAGCCATAGCATTACAGCATCAATTATCAATGATAATGGAACACAAAAATTAATTTATACATATTTAAATAGCCCAAGGGCTGAATTGCAAAGTCCTATACATTATGGGACGGTAATTCTTGATATTGATAATCCAAATCAACTAGAAGGAAATTATTATACTAATCGAGGAACCAAAGGTTCAATGAGTTTTGAGATAAACAACCCTTCTCGCTAGTTGGATTTGTAAAGATTTAAATAAAGAAAGAAGAACTAACTATCGGAAACTTGGCATAGATGTAACAATACTGTATATTAACGAAGCCGTAAATACTCGCATTAGTTACGTTTAATAGTTTAATACGGATATTCAGCAGCTTTGATTTCGTTTCACAGTATAGGTAGTAACCGTCAAGACATGTGGAGGCGGTAGTTTTGATGTCAAAAGTTGCAACCAGTGAATAAATGAAGTGTAGAAAATAAAGGCTTGTTCAATTCAATATATAATGAATTACCGGCACCCAAACCAAAGAAAAAGAAATAATTAAATTAGAAGTTGAAGGGGGGAAGAATGAGAATCGGAGTTATTCAAGCAAGTTCGCAAGCGACCAAAAATCAAATAATCTATGATGCTGTATTAAAGTATGCTCCAAAGAAATCTGAGGTTATAAATTTTGGCTGTACGATGGAAGAAAATGAAAAATACTCGTATATAGAAATTTCTATTCTTATAGGTATCTTGTTGGCAAGTAGGACAGTTGATTTCGTTGTTACGGGCTGTTCTTCCGGACAAGGAATGATGCTTGCTTGTAATAGTATGCCTGATGTCATTTGCGGATATGCACCTACACCGAATGATGCCTATTTATTTGCTCAGATTAATAATGGAAATGCGATATCATTACCATTAGGTGAAAATTATACATGGTCAGGTACTGAAAATCTTGAAAGAACAATAGAAGCTCTTTTCTCGGAGCCATTTGGACAAGGATACCCCAAAAGTGAGGCAGAGAGAAAGGTAAGAGATGCTGAGAAACTTAAAGAAATAAGAAGAATCGGGCAGGTTCAGTTTGAAGAATTCGCAAATGTACTAGATATATCATTGTTTGAATCAATCAAGAGGAAACAGAATGTAATTCAGAATGTAAAGGCGTATGGGAAGAAAGAAATAGCTGATTTAATGAAATGAGTAAATCACAGTTTGTCGGGGTAATACCTTTTAACGATAACCTTATGCTATCGTCAAAAGGTTTATAGACATGTTCCCACATACATGTTCACTTGGCATACATAGTGTTCACTCGTTTTATGTCGAGTGTGTGGTACTGCTTTTAAGAGCTGATTGAACAAGGAAAATTAGCTAGTGAAAGCCCTACAGTAAGGAGTTTAAATATGAAATTCCATGAATTTGGTGATAAGAATTTGCCTTCTATCTTGCTGATACATGGCGGTGGCAGTTCTTGGTGGAATTATCTTCGTCAAGCACGGATCTTGTCGGTGGAGTATCGTGTCATTCTACCCACCTTGAATGGCCACGGCGAAGAATATCAACTTGATTATGTTTCTACTGAAGATTCTGCTTTGGAGATTCTAGACTATATCAAAGCAAACTGTGGTGGGAAATTGTTTGCGATTGGTGGTGTTTCACTTGGTGGTCAAATTGCCATGGAGCTTTTGTCTTTAGACAGTGAAATTGCTGAGAAGGCCATAATAGATGGAAGCCTCTGTATTCCTCAACCAAGTTTAGCTAAAATCAGCATCTTTCTAGTGTCTCTATTTGGTAAACTGATGTTCAATAAATTCTCTTGTAAACTTCAGTTAAGCATGATGAACAAACTCTATCCTAAACTGGCTTATCCAGAGGAAATAAAAGCTTATTATTTGGAAGATTTGCCAAGGACGCCTGTCAAAACATTGGTGACAATTTACAAAAACTATATGGGATGTTACAAGCTGAAAGATATGATTTCTGCTAGCAAGGCTCAGGTTTTGTATATCTATGGTGAAAAAGAATTGAACTGTGTGAAAGAATCAGCGAAATTATTTCATCAGCTACATTCAAATACAATTTGGTATGAAGCAAAGGGGTATAACCACGGTTATTTATCAGCTTACCTGCCTTATGAGTGGATTGATTTAGTTGAGCCATTTTTAAAGAGCAATCCATTGGGGATATGTAATGAATCTTATATGTAACAAGGAGGAATCTGATGCTCGGAGCAATTATTGGAGACATTGTAGGTTCTGTTTACGAATGGAACAATATCAAAACGAAGGATTTTCCTTTATTTAGGAAGAACTGCTTTTTTACAGATGACACGGTAAGTCCGAACCGTTGAATGTGTAAGCTTGTTAGTGAAACGTAACTAATCCTCAAAATAAAGAAACTAAAACTCCATTATTTTGAGATGACAACTTAAATTGGTTTTAAGGAGGTATTATATTGATAGAAAGCAGACCTGAGTTTGATAAAATCACATCCTTTGATGAGTTTAATAAATACTATTGGTATCGTGATGAACTTTCACAACTATGTAAATCATTAGGATTAGAATATAGAGGTACCAAACAAGAACTCAATCATATTATTGAGCAGTACTTTAAGGGTAATTTGATTAAAAAATCGTCAATAAAAAGGAAAAAGAAACGAGTAGAAGTCGTTGCCTTAAATACGCCCTTACTTGAATGTGGATTCTCCTTTAATACACACTTTAGAGAATATTTCTCAACTTTAACAGATGTTTCGCCCTTTAAATTTACTGCTGATATGGCTACAGCTTGGAGAAAAGTAAAAAGAGAAAATGATTTGAGTTTTACAATCCAAGATATGCTAAAAGTTTATTATGGAAATTCAGATTATGCCAAGTATGATCATTCGGTTTGTCAATGGAACCAATTTCTAAAGGATTTCTGTGCAGACGAAAATAGTCGTAACTACTCAAACAAGTTAAAAGTAGCTTCTATTCTTTGGAAAGAAGTTAGAAATTCAAAAGCTGAAAAAATTTATTCAAAGAATCTTTTGACTGAATATGCTGATAAAATAAAGAGTATGGGAAATAGAAAAATCAGTCTAAACCAATAGTTCACAAGGAGGAGTCTGATGCTCGGAGCAATTATTGGAGATATTGTAGGTTCTGTTTACGAATGGAACAATATCAAAACGAAGGACTTTCCTTTATTTTGTAAGGACTGCTTTTTTACAGATGACACGGTTATGACCTGTGCTGTTGCAGAAGCGATTATGAATGGTGGACAAAAAGACGACTTCATTGACGCGATGAAGAAATATGGCAGAATGTATCCGAATGCTGATTACGGTGCTCGGTTTAATGCATGGCTAAACAGTGATAACCGTGAGCCTTATAATAGCTTTGGGAATGGTTCGGCTATGCGTGTTTCTCCATGCGCTTGGTCTATGGACTGTGGTTTTTATGCTAGAACCGGAATATGGCCATCATCTAGAGAACTTGCGAGTCTTTCTGCAGAGGTAACTCATAATCATCCAGAAGGTGTCAAAGGTGCTATGGCTACAGCTGATGCTATCTTTCTGTGTCGTTTTTACTTTGGTGGTTATTGTAGAGAATACGAGCAACCAATCAATGACAATCCTACAGAGTGTAAAAGACGGATTAAGGATTATATTGAGCAGGAATACGGCTACAATCTATCTCAAACTTTAGATGAAATCCGCCCTACATACCGTTTCAATGAAACGTGCCAGGATACCGTACCACAGGCCATTATTGCATTTCTAGAAAGTAGAGACTTCGAAGATGCGATAAGAAATGCCATCTCACTTGGTGGCGACAGTGATACTCTCGCTGCAATTACTGGTAGCATAGCCGAGGCGGCATACGGTATTCCTGACTGGATAAAGGATAAGGCCTTTTCTTACTTGGATGAATCCTTAAAGGATGTAGTTATACGATGGGAAAATAGAATAAAAGCGTATTAATCTCCAGTACGTCAGATTTCTCTTTTCTGTATTTTCGTAGTATAATAGGGATACGTTTAGTTTCATATAATGAGATATATATTTTTAACGAATATTAAGGAGAACATTAATGAAAAAAGCAATGGTAATTATCAACCCTACTTCTGGTGGCGAAAAGGCTTTGGATTACAAAGAAAAGCTGGAGAATAAAGCAAAAGAATACTTTGAGCACGTGGAAACCAAAATTACCGAAAAGGCGCTGGATGCAACACATTTTGCTGAAGAAGCTTCTCGTGAGCAGTACGATGCAGTGGTTGTGTTTGGTGGAGATGGGACTGTCAACGAAGTCATTTCGGGTATTGCTGAGAGAGACTACATTCCTAAGTTGGGTATTATCCCAGGCGGTACGGGTAACCTCATTACGAAACTGTTGGAAATCAATCAAGACATCGATGGCGCGATAGATGAACTGGATTTTGATTTAACCAATAAGATTGATATCGGAAAAGCGAATGACAATTATTTTGGTTATATCTTTAGTATCGGTTCTCTACCTGAGGCGATTCACAATGTTGAAATCGAGGACAAAACAAAATTCGGTATTTTAGCCTATGCTGTAAATACCATGAAGTCTGTCATGACAGATCAGGTCTTTAACATTAAGGTTGAGACAGAAAATGGAAATTATGTTGGTGAAGCGAGCCATGTGTTGGTTCTCTTGACAAATTACTTCGCTGATAAGAAAATCTTTGAAGAAAACAAAGACGGCTATGCCAATATTTTGATTCTGAAAGATGCATCTCTATTCTCCAAATTATCCGTCATTCCAGATTTACTAAAAGGAGATGTTGTCAGCAATGATAATATTGAGTATATCAGAGCGCGTAATATTAAGATCTCTTCAGATAGTGAATTGGAGTCAGATGTTGACGGTGATAAATCGGATAACCTACCTGTAGAAATCAAAGTCCTAGCTCAGCGAGTAGAAGTTTTTTCAAAACCGAAAGAATAGAATGTAAAAATTAGTTTATTATTCACAACGAAATTAAGTTCTATATCAACGATTGGAGGAGGAATGAATTCTCTATTTGATGAATTTCGAACAATTTGTTCTCATTTAAACCAAGTCGGAATCACTCCGACGCTCATGGGGTCTTTGGGGTTTGAATACCGATCAAATGAAGAATGGGGGCCGTCTGACATTGACATTCATGTGCCTGGTGACCCTAGAGGTTGGGAAGCACCTGATTATCTCAGAATTTGTGAGTGGGACAAGATAATGAAAGTGATGAAACACTTAGGCTACGCCTTAATAGATATTCATGAGCATGAATTCCAAAAAGATGGCGTGAGCGTTGAATTTGGAAGTATTGATTCCTTACCTGATTTTGCAGGAGTTTCGGAATCGGATATAGAGCTGATTTATCTCGAAAACATCACTTTTCGCATTCCAAATCTAGAACAGTTTTTAAGTATTTACAAGGCTTCTTCCCAAGATTCCTATCGAAATGAGCACAATAACAATAAGGATTTTAAAAAAATTGAGTGGCTGGAAAGACATTTGTAAATCATCATTTGGAAAGTAGCAAGTTGTAAGACTGGCTGCTTTTTTATTTATAGAATCAAACCATTCGAAACTATGGACAAACCTTGCAAATAAAATACGAAAGTAGTATACTAGATTAACAATTGTGAAAACGTTTGCGTCGCAAATGCAATCAAGTAAATTAGGAGACAAATTGATGGAATTAAGTGCTATTTACCATAGGCCTGAGTCGGAGTATGCCTATCTTTATAAGGATAAGAAACTTCATATTCGGATTCGAACTAAGAAAGGGGACATTGAAAACATCAACTTGTATTATGGTGATCCTTTTATTTTTATGGAGGAGTTTTATCAAGATACAAAGAAAATGGCCAAGATAACTTCTGATGCCTTATTTGACCATTGGCAGGTTGAAGTGTCCGTCGACTTTGCACGTATCCAGTATCTCTTTGAAGTCACGGATACAGAAGGCCAGAGCATTTTGTATGGCGATAAAGGGTGTGTTGAAAATTCTTTAGAAAATCTTCGTGCTATTGGGAATGGATTTAAGTTGCCCTATCTTCATGAGATTGATGCCTGCCAGGTTCCTGACTGGGTTTCAAATACGATATGGTATCAGATATTTCCTGAGAGATTTGCCAATGGAAATGCTCAATTAAACCCAGAAGGGACATTAGACTGGGATTCTTCTGTCACACCTAAGAGTGATGATTTCTTTGGTGGTGATTTACAGGGGATTATAGACCATCTGGATTATTTGCAAGACTTGGGCATTACTGGACTATATTTTTGTCCGATTTTTGAATCTACGAGCAATCATAAGTACAATACGACAGATTACTTTGAAATTGACCGTCATTTTGGAGACAAGGAGACCTTTCGGGAACTGGTGGAGCAAGCTCATCGGCGTGGCATGAAAGTCATGCTGGATGCGGTATTTAACCATATTGGTTCGCAATCGCCTCAATGGCAAGATGTTGTCAAAAATGGTGAGCAATCTGCTTATAAAGATTGGTTCCATATTCAACAATTTCCAGTTACGACTGAAAAACTTGCTAATAAGAGAGACTTACCCTATCATGCTTTTGGTTTCGAGGGCTATATGCCTAAGCTAAATACGGCCAATCCAGAGGTCAAGGACTATCTTTTAAAGGTTGCGACTTATTGGATTGAAGAGTTTGATATTGATGCTTGGCGTTTGGATGTGGCTAATGAGATTGACCATCAGTTCTGGAAGGATTTTCGAAAAGCAGTTTTAGCTAAAAAAACTGATCTTTATATTTTAGGAGAAGTCTGGCATACGTCTCAGCCTTGGCTAAATGGCGATGAGTTCCATGCGGTCATGAATTATCCTTTATCTGATAGTATCAAGGACTATTTCTTACGAGGAATTAAGAAGACTGATCAGTTCATCGATGAAATCAATGGCCAATCTATGTATTACAAGCAGCAGATTTCAGAGGTCATGTTTAATCTCTTGGATTCTCATGATACAGAACGAATCTTGTGGACGGCCAATGAAGACGCTCAACTGGTTAAATCAGCCCTAGCCTTTCTCTTTTTACAAAAAGGGACACCGTGCATCTATTACGGAACAGAGTTATCCTTGACTGGCGGTCCAGACCCAGATTGTCGTCGTTGTATGCCTTGGGAACGTGTATCAAGTGACAATGATATGCTGAATTTCATGAAGAAGCTGATTAATATTAGAAAACAAGCGTCATCAATCATTCAGCATGGCAAGTATAGCCTCCAAGAAATCAAACCAGATCTAGTAGTCTTGGAATGGAAATACAATGGCCAAATCTTCAAAGCAATCTTTAACCAATCAAAAGATGATTATCTTTTAGAGAAGGAAACCGTAGCATTAGCAAGCAATTGCCAAGAATTGGAAAATCAGCTTGTGATCTCTCCAAATGGATTTGTGATTTTTCATTAAAGAGCGACAGGAAAATTGTAGTATAGAGAAGATTTTACAAGCAGACTATTTGTCGTCTTGCTGCAATTGGTATATAATTTAACTTAAAGAAAATAGGAGGACTGACCGAATGGAATTAAAAGATTTTACAGAAAAAGAACAGGAAATGATTAAGAAGGGGCTTACGACGTCTAAGATTAGTGACAAGGAAACTGCTGAAAAGATTCTTGCGCTAGTACCACAAGACTTGATTAAGCGAATCCCATTTTTCGTCAGAAAACATGCTACGACACGTACGATTAAACGCATTTCAATTGAACACCCTGAACTCTACGCTGCAGCTCAAACAAGTGGTGAAATTCCAGAAAAAGAACGCGAAGAATTACGTCAGATTATCACGACTATCTTTGAACAAAAGATGAATAAGCATAGTATTAAGTAGAGAATGAAAAAATATTTTATTGGCGGTCTGGGAAGCAATATCTATCATAGCAAGGATTTTCTTCAAGAACTAGATTCGCAGGTTTATTTTCTAAGTCCATATGAAAAGCATCTTCGAGATGAAACAGAATTGAAATTATGGTTTAAAAATGAGATTGTAGAAGGAGACTCTATCTGTCTGATAGGTCATTCTCTTGGAGGAGATTTGGCGCGTTATCTTGCATCGGAATTTTATGAAGTGACAAAACTGATTCTTTTGGATGGTGGCTATCTAGATTTAGATAAGATTTTACCTTTAGATACAGAGTTAGAGGAAACTAAAAACTATATTGAATCTCAAGTCGTTTCGGACTTAGATGTTCTTATTTCTAAAGAAAAATCTGAAGCAAAGTATTGGTCAGAAAATATGGAGAAAGCCGTAAGACAGTCCTATCACTGGAATGCGGAGTATAATAGATATGAGTTGGCTATAAATTATGAACATATAGAAGCGATACTCAGCCTACGGAGGAAAATACAAGCTTTTAAGAGAGAAGTGGGAGATACCTTGTTTATTAGTCCTCGCTATCCTAATGAAGCTACATGGAGAGAGGACGCCCTAAAAGAATTGCCAGACTATTTTGATACTATTCTTCTAGAGAACTTTGGCCATGAGCTTTATACTGAAGCACCTAAAGAAATCGCTAGTATGATTAATGAGTGGCTCGCTTATTCTCAATGAGCTACTTGTATTACTTAAAATGTTATAAGATTTAAATCTACAAATCATTAATGCTCAGATAACAAAAAACGAACAGGCTCTTTTTCTGTCATTCAGAAGAGAACTTGTTCGTTTTATCTTTTATGTTCTTAATTTGCTTTTTTAAAACACTCGATACACGTAAGGATTTTCTGGTTTATCGACTTTAGTAAAGCTATCGATTTCCAAGGTTGGGAGGTTTTGTTTGAGTTCTTTATGATAGTGATTGACCAGTTTTCCTTTTGCTGTAATCCAAGTGTTGTCCTCATACTGACGGGTATTTCCCTTAGTTAGCAATCCATAGACACCAGAATCTGCGATACAATGGATAATGCCGAAGCGGAATAGAAATTGGCTATTGGCATGACTGGGGTCGTTATAGACAAAGCCTGTGAACTGGACTGTCTTGCCCTCAAATTCATCTGGATAGTCGTAGATAGCTTCCATGACTTCCATATAGTTTTCATTAGTGATCTGAATATTATCTTGGGACAAGTATTTATCCGCTGCAGTTCTCATTTCCTTTTCATAAGCTGATTTTGAAAAATAAGAACTGGTATCTGGTTTCAAATATTGGCTTGTCGTCCCTTCCCTGGTCTGAATGGCTTGATCCGTGCCTTCTGATAAGGGGAAATGATAGCCTTTTGCTGAAACGGTCTGAGAATCCAAGCTAACAGTTGGAAAAGTTAAGCCGACGACAATAGGAATAGCCAGAAGAGCAATACTCGTCACCTTCGCGAATCGGCTGTTCAGATGACTATGAGTTTTGACTTGCTTCATCCAGATATACAGTTGAACAATTGCCAAAATAAAGGAAAGTACCATGGAAATATAGGCCAGATAGGAATAGTGTATGTTGATGTACTGGTTTAATTTGCCCGACAGATGGAGATAAATGGTCAGTTCAAAATAGCCAGCTAAAACTAAAAATCGAATCATAGGATGACTCCAATCAAGAGAGAATACACTAAGACGACAAGAGTCACAATCGTAATAAAGTGACTGATAAATCGTGCTTTCAAGTAATTTTTCATCATGAGAATATTTTTGATATCCAACATTGGGCCAATAACGAGAAAGGCCAGAACTGGTGCTAAACCGAAACTCGAGAGAAGAGAAGCACCGATAAAGGCATCCGCCTCACTACAGAGAGAGAGAAGAAAGGCCAAAAGCATCAAGAGCAGGATGGCAAAAAGAGGAGTCGCACTGATAGAGGTCAGAATCCGTGTCGGAACATAGACCTGTATAACAGAGGCAAAGAGACAGCCAAATACCAAATAACGCCCCGTATCAAAAAATTCATCAATGGCTTGCACAAAGACTTGAAAAACTTTCTTTGCAGGGCTTAAGTGAGAAAAATCGTGCTCATGGCAGGCCAAACGATTTTCTTTTTGAATCGGTTCTTGCCAGAAAAATCCTAGAAAAATCCCAAGTATCACAGCCACAAGAATGGAACCCAGAGCTCGTAACAGGGCGACGTGTAATGAGTTTCCAAAGGCAGAATAGGTCGCAAAGAGAACAATAGGATTGATAACAGGTGCTGTCACAAGAAAGGGAACGGCCGTGTAACTGGGAACCTTTTTTTCCAGGAAACGATTGATAATGGGGACGATTCCACATTCACAAGAAGGGAAAAGCATCCCGACGAAGGTGCCAAAAAAGATTCTCCCCCAACGATTTCGAGGGAGAAAATGATAAACCTTGTCAGGTGTGATATAAACCTCAATCAGTCCTGAGACAATACTTCCTATCAGAACGAAGGGTAGGGCTTCAATGATAATGGAGAGAAAAATGGCTCCAGTCTGAAGCACGCTAGATGGGAGTTGTTGGAAAGCAGCCATCTAGTTTTTCTTTTCTGCTTTAGCTTTTTTCTCTTTATCATCAGGGAAAGTAACTTGTTTCAAATCAGGAAGTTTAGCAAACTCTTCAAACATCTTGTCCAAGTCGTCCGTTTTTGTAAATTTTACTGCCATAGGGATACCTCGATTCTAAATTCTACCTCTATTATACTATTATTTTAAGGAAAAGGGAAAAGTTAAAATTGAGGATCTAACGAATAATAGAGCTTTATAAATCCTGATTAAGTCTGGTAGATTGAGAAAGTTTGACAAAAAAAGTAGATGATGCTAGAATAACATTAACGAAAGACATTTGAGGGCAGAAAGGTTCCTGCCGCACCTTGAAAAAGGTATCTGAAATGCTGGGTACACCGACCAGCCAAGTGTCCGTTATTTCAAAGGAGGGGCTTAAATGCTCCTTTTTTATTTAAAATTTCAAAATAGATTACACTCACCGCAGGCTCAGGCTTGCGTTTTTTTTATTTGCTCTGAAAATTGATTCGTTAACTTCAACAATAGCTTTATAAAGCGTTTTGTAAAAAATAAAAACAGTGAAATTACTCATAGATTCTTTTGTAAACTATTAGAATTAAATTGCAACATTCTCAATGAATAGAATATTGAAATGAAGTAAATTTATTTCCCAACTTATGTTTTAAAATTGTAAGAGATAATTTGAATAATATTACCTTGTGGTATAATAGATTCATGGATAAAAAATATGAAAAAATCTCTCAGGATTTGGGAGTGACGTTAAAGCAAATCGATACCGTTCTAAGTTTGACAGCTGAAGGGGCGACAATTCCCTTCATAGCGCGTTATCGCAAGGATATGACTGGTAGTCTGGATGAGGTGGCGATTAAGGCCATTATCGATTTGGATAAAAGTCTGACCAATCTCAACGACCGTAAGGAAGCTGTTTTAGCTAAGATTCAAGAACAAGGCAAGTTGACAAAGGAGTTGGAAGAAGCAATCTTAGCAGCCGAAAAACTAGCAGATGTTGAAGAGCTCTATCTTCCATACAAGGAAAAGCGTCGGACCAAGGCAACCATTGCTCGTGAAGCTGGACTCTTTCCTCTTGCTCGCGTGATTTTGCAGAATGTAGCTGGCTTAGAGAAGGAAGCTGAAAAGTTTGTCTGTGAAGGATTTGCGACTGGTAAGGAGGCCTTGGCTGGTGCAGTTGATATCTTGGTCGAAGCCTTATCGGAAGATGTGACCTTGCGTTCCATGACTTATCAGGAAGTGCTGAGACACTCTAAACTCACTTCTCAAGTCAAGGATGAAAGTCTTGATGAAAAGCAGGTTTTTCAGATTTACTATGATTTTTCTGAGACAGTTGGAAATATGCAAGGCTATCGTACCTTGGCCCTCAATCGTGGGGAGAAACTTGGTGTCTTGAAGGTCGGTTTTGAACATGCAACGGACCGTATCCTTGCCTTCTTTGCTGCTCGTTTCAAGGTAAAAAATGCCTATATTGATGAAGTGGTTCAGCAATCTGTTAAGAAAAAAGTCTTACCTGCTATCGAGCGCCGTATTCGGACAGAATTGACTGAGAAAGCGGAGGAAGGGGCTATCCAACTCTTTTCGGACAACCTGCGCAATCTCCTCTTGGTTGCTCCATTGAAAGGGCGCGTGGTTCTAGGATTTGACCCAGCCTTTCGTACAGGTGCCAAGCTAGCTGTCGTGGATGCAACAGGGAAAATGCTGACAACTCAGGTCATTTATCCTGTCAAACCAGCATCAGCTCGTCAAATCGAAGAATCCAAGAAAGATCTGGCAGATTTGATTGGTCAATACGGTGTAGAGATTATTGCCATCGGAAATGGGACGGCCAGTCGTGAAAGTGAAGCCTTTGTGGCGGAAGTTCTGAAAGATTTTCCTGTGGTTAGTTATGTCATTGTAAATGAAAGTGGTGCTTCGGTCTATTCTGCCAGCGAACTTGCTCGTCAGGAATTTCCAGAATTAACCGTTGAAAAGCGTTCTGCCATCTCTATCGCCCGTCGTTTGCAAGATCCTCTTGCGGAATTGGTCAAAATCGATCCTAAGTCAATCGGTGTCGGTCAATATCAGCATGATGTCAGTCAAAAGAAATTGTCTGAAAGTCTGGACTTTGTCGTCGATACCGTGGTGAACCAAGTCGGTGTCAATGTCAATACAGCCAGCCCAGCTCTTCTTTCCCATGTCGCTGGACTCAACAAAACTATTTCTGAAAATATTGTCAAATACCGTGAGGAAGAAGGAAAAATCACTTCACGCGCTCAAATCAAGAAGGTTCCTCGTCTGGGAGCCAAGGCTTTTGAGCAGGCTGCTGGTTTCCTCCGTATCCCAGAAAGTAGCAATATCCTTGATAATACAGGAGTTCACCCAGAAAATTACGCTGCTGTCAAGGAACTTTTCAAACGCTTGGATATCAAAGACTTGAACGAAGAAGCCCAAAGCAAACTCAAGTCCCTATCAGTCAAAGATATGGCGCAAGAGCTAGACCTTGGTCCAGAAACTCTTAAAGATATCATTGCCGACCTTCTCAAACCAGGTCGAGATTTCCGTGATTCCTTTGATGCTCCAGTTCTCCGCCAAGATGTCCTAGATATCAAGGACTTAGTGGTTGGTCAGAAGCTAGAAGGTGTGGTGCGTAATGTCGTTGATTTCGGTGCCTTTGTTGACATCGGAATTCATGAGGACGGTCTCATCCATATTTCCCATATGAGTCGCAAATTTATCAAACATCCTAGCCAAGTGGTGTCAGTTGGAGATTTGGTAACAGTTTGGGTTAAGAAAATTGATACTGAACGTGAAAAAGTCAATCTGTCGCTCTTAGCTCCAAATGAAACTGACTGATTACGTCAAGCAGGTTTCACTAGAAGACTTCGGCAGACCTTTTACCCATCAAGTCCAGTGGAATTCTCGTCTACGTTCGACAGGTGGGCGATTTTTCCCCAAAGATGGACATCTAGATTTTAATCCCAAGGTTTATCAGGAACTCGGTTTAGACGTTTTTAGGAAAATTGTCCGACATGAACTCTGTCATTATCACCTCTATTTTCAAGGGAAGGGCTATCAACACAAGGATCGGGATTTTAAGGAACTGTTGAAAGCAGTGGATGGATTACGCTTTGTGCCCTCCTTGACAAATAGCGACTCCAAGCCAATCAAGCTCTATCGTTGCCAATCCTGCCAGCAAACTTATTATCGCAAGCGAAGAATTGATACCAAACGCTATCGCTGTGGACTTTGTAGAGGTAAATTGCTACTAGTAAATCAGCCTGAGGACTGATGAAAGCCGAGCCTACCCGTGATATACTATGACTAACCTAGTAGAAAGAGGAAATATCATGAACAGTAAATTTTATAAAATGAGACGCAATCGCATGATTTCAGGAGTTTTGGCAGGTCTGTCAGACAAGTGGAACTTTGATGTTACCCTTGTTCGTTTCTTGTTTGCCATTTTTACAGTTGCAAACTTTGGACTTGGCGTGATTATCTATATCATCCTAGCTTCTGTCATGCCGACCAAGGAAGAAATCGAAGCAGAAATGTACGGAACAGGCCCACGTAAACGCAAAGAAGCTCAAGCTATTGACGATAATGAAGGCTGGTTTTGGTGAGGTTTAACAAAAGATTTGGAATAAGCAAAAAGCTTTAAATCAATAGTCTAAACTGCTTGATTTAAAGCTTTTTTACTTTTAATAAGATTCTCCCAGCTTCATCTGTAAACTGAAAATATTATTTTAAACTCAGGTTTTCTAATCTGATTTTTCATGCTGAGACAATACATTTTTTGAAAAATGATGGATGCCGATAACAACTGATAGCCAGCAGATAGCATAAGCAGTAGCTGTAAATTCTGTACCGATAAAGTATGTTTTTTCAACTAAGAGTTGACCGATGAATGGAGAGAGCAGATAGAGAAGTCCGATGAGTATATGTTCTTTATGTTTCATTAAAGCACCCCTTCTTTCCTTATAGGTAGAACGACTTGCAAGTGTTAAATTTAATGATATGTTATCTAGGTAAGCTTACTCAAATGTCAGTTCCCACTTCCTCCTTTCCAAAGTAAGCCTTTTCACACTTATATTTTACAACTTTAAAAATAGGAAATCAAATCATTTTCTAAGTAATCTTGCCTACATTCCCCCCAATCTTACAAAAATGTAAGATTAAAGTCTCTTTTGTAAGGTTAGGTTATGGCAAGCGGTCTTTTTTTGATGTAAACTAGACTCATAAAGAACAAAGGAGTAACATCATGAAACAAATCTTACATAAGAAAACAAGAAAACCAAGCCACAAAGATATCGAGCGCGTTCAGCTGGGATGCGCTATGATGCAAGAGACATTTCATTTGATGGGATATTAAGAAAGGAGATTCTCATGACACTTTTAGATGTAAAACACGTGCAAAAAATTTATAAAACTCGTTTTCAGGGCAACCAAGTAGAGGCCCTCAAGGATATTCACTTTACCGTTGAAAAAGGTGATTACGTCGCTATCATGGGTGAGTCCGGTTCTGGTAAATCAACTCTTCTCAATATCCTAGCTATGCTGGATAAACCAACTCGTGGTCAGGTTTATCTAAATGGAACTGATACAGCAACCATTAAAAATTCACAGGCTTCTAGCTTCCGTCGTGAAAAGCTGGGCTTTGTCTTCCAAGACTTTAACTTGCTAGATACTCTCTCTGTAAAGGATAATATCTTGCTTCCGCTTGTCTTGTCAAGAAGACCCATTACGGAGATGATGAAGAAATTGGTGGTGACAGCTGAGAATCTAGGTATCAACCAATTGCAAGAGAAGTACCCTTACGAGATTTCTGGTGGTCAGAAACAGCGTGTAGCAGTAGCCCGCGCCATCATCACAGAACCTGAAATTCTCCTTGCGGACGAGCCAACAGGAGCCCTTGATTCCAAGTCATCTGCAGCTCTTCTTGATGTTTTTGATGAAATCAATGAGCGTGGCCAAACCATTCTCATGGTAACCCACTCAACGGCAGCAGCTAGCAGGGCTAAACGTGTACTCTTTATCAAAGACGGCATTCTTTACAATCAAATCTACCGTGGAGAGAAGACAGAACGTCAGATGTTCCAAGAAATTTCTGATACCTTGACTGTCATGGCAAGCGAGGTGAATTAGTATGTTTCGATTAACCAATAAGTTAGCGGTATCGAACTTGATTAAAAACCGCAAACTCTACTATCCTTTTGCGTTAGCTGTTCTCTTGGCAGTCACCGTCACCTATCTCTTTTACTCTCTAACCTTCAATCCCAAGATTTCGGAAATCCGTGGAGGATCAACCATTCAAGCTACTCTTGGATTTGGTATGTTTGTCGTCACCCTTGCGTCAGCCATTATCGTCCTCTATGCCAATAGTTTTGTTATGAAAAACCGTTCCAAGGAACTGGGAATTTATGGCATGTTAGGCTTGGAGAAGCGTCACCTAATCAGTATGACTTTTAAGGAGTTAGTGGTATTTGGGATTCTAACTGTTGGAGCGGGTATCGGTATTGGAGCCTTGTTTGACAAGTTAATTTTCGCTTTCTTGCTCAAACTGATGAAATTGAAGGTTGAGCTGGTCGCTACCTTCCAAATGAATGTTGTCATTGCAGTACTTGTTGTCTTTGGATTGATTTTCCTAGGCCTCATGTTCCTGAATGCCCTTCGAATTGCCCGTATGAATGCCCTCCAGCTCTCGCGTGAGAAAGCAAGCGGAGAGAAAAAAGGTCGCTTCCTTCCTCTCCAAACGATTCTTGGTTCGATTAGTTTAGGGATTGGCTATTATCTTGCCCTTACGGTAAAAGATCCTCTCACAGCCCTAACAACTTTCTTCCTAGCTGTTTTACTGGTTATCTTTGGAACCTATCTTTTGTTCAATGCAGGGATTACCGTTTTCCTCCAAATCTTAAAGAAAAATAAGAAATACTATTACCAACCAAATAATCTTATCTCAGTGTCTAACTTGATTTTCCGTATGAAGAAAAATGCAGTTGGATTAGCAACAATCGCTATTTTGTCAACAATGGTCTTGGTTACCATGTCTGCAGCGACAAGCATTTTCAATGCCTCAGAATCCTTTAAAAAAGTGATGAATCCGCATGACTTTGGAATTACTGGACAAAATGTTGAAAAAGAAGACTTGGACAAACTCTTGAGCCAGTTTGCAAGTGACAAAGGTTATAGTGTCAAAGAGAAAGAAGTGCTTCGTTACAGTAACTTTGGTATTGCAAATCAAGAAGGAACCAAGTTAACCATTTTTGAAAGGGGACAAAATCGTGTTCAACCTAAAACAGTCTTCATGGTATTTGACCAAAAAGACTATGAAAATATGACTGGTCAGAAGCTTTCTCTATCAGGCAATGAGGTCGGCCTCTTCGCTAAGAATGATGGACTGAAAGGACAGAAAGCTCTAACTCTAAATAACCATCAATTTTCTGTAAAAGAAGAATTTAATACAGATTTTATTGTGAACCATGTCCCAAATCAGTTTAATATTTTTACTACTGATTACAATTACCTTGTTGTACCTGATTTACAAGCATTTTTAGACCAATTTCCAGATTCGGCTATCTATAATCAGCTTTACGGTGGTATAAATGTAAATATCAGTGAAGAAGAACAACTCAAAGTCGCTGAAGAATATGAAAAATACTTACAAAAGTTTAATGCTCAATTAAACACTGAAGGTAGCTATGTGTATGGTAGCAATCTAGCAGATGCTAGTGCTCAAATGAGTGCCCTCTTTGGTGGTGTCTTCTTTATCGGTATTTTCCTATCCATTATCTTTATGGTCGGAACCGTTCTGGTCATCTATTACAAACAAATTTCTGAAGGCTATGAAGACCGTGAGCGCTTTATTATCTTGCAGAAAGTTGGTTTAGATCAAAAGCAAATCAAGCAAACCATTAACAAACAGGTTTTAACTGTTTTCTTCCTTCCTTTGCTCTTTGCCTTCATACACCTAGCCTTTGCCTACCATATGCTTAGTCTGATTTTAAAAGTGATTGGTGTAATAGATACGAATATGATGTTGATTGTGACCTTGTCTATCTGCGCTATCTTCCTCATCGCCTATGTGCTGATTTTCATGATTACTTCAAGAAGTTATCGCAAGATTGTCCAAATGTAAAAAAGATACCTCGACTTCAAAATCGAGGTATTTCTTGTATTCTAAATGCTGAAAAGTTGTCCGAGCAGGAAGGTAACTCCCATGGTCAAGAGACCAATAGCGAGGTTCCGAATCATAGCTGTTTTGGTTGGTGCTTTTCCAAGTCTGGCACTAGTGTAACCAGTGAGAAGAAGGGCCACACCGACGATAAGGACGGTAGCAGGGATACGGTATTCACTTGGGAAAATGGTAATTGAAAGCATGGGTGGTAAGCTACCAAGGAAAAAAGAAATAAAGCTAGAGATAGCAGCATGCCATGGATTGGTAAACTCTTCATACTCTATCCCATATTTTTCCTCTACCAAAGCCTTGAGCGGATTATTTAAAAAGGCTTTGTTGGTCAAGAGTTGAGCAGAGGTTTCACATTCTCCATTTTGGATATAGGCTGCATAGAGAGACTTTTTGGCTAGTTCCATATCTTGGTCTAGCAAGACTTGCTCACGCGCAACGGCTGCTTCCTCGGTATCTTTTTGAGTTGAAACAGATACATATTCTCCACCAGCCATCGAAAAGGCACCAGCTAAGATAGCTGCAAATCCTGATAAAAAGATAATCCAGATATTACTCGTAGCACTAGCAACCCCGATAACCACACCAGCAATGGAAATAATTCCATCATTGGCACCAAGAACACCCGCACGCAGGATATTTAAACGACCTGCAAAATTTGAATCGATTTCGTGATTTGTTTCTGACATACTATTCTCCTTTTTATCCAGTATAAAGGAAACAGGTAATGAAATCAATCTTTTAAAAGTATCTGAAAAAAGTTGCACGATTTTAATGATATAAAAATGTCTACATCTTCTCTGATAGATTAAACATCAAAGGTAAAGAGTATAGAATAGCATAAAAATTTTAAATAAAATACGATAAACATTTTGTTCACTTTATAATCGTTTACAAGAGAAAAGTTAGTATTAAATCAAATAAAATCCAAATATTTTACGAACTATTTTTATATTTTCTTCGTAAACCGCTTTACAAGTTCTTAAAAACATGATATAGTAATAAAGCTTAGAAAATGAGATGATGTTTTCTAGCAAATATAAACCCGAGTAAAAAATGCCTACGGACAGGCAGGGTTGAATGCCGAAGCGTGGTTGAAAAACCACATTATTGATAGGGTTAAAAGCCTACTTTTATAAGTTGATGTTAGGACACTTGTCCTAATTCATAAATTTTTAGTGTGGTGAAAGCACACGTCATCTTGTGAAACGATCAATAAAGTACGTAATATTTGCTACTAGAGAGTTTGGAAACATCGGGAACAGACATACTCAACAGAAACAAACATAAAAACGTCAGAAGATTGCAGAGCAGGTGAAAACCTGCTCTTTTTTCATGAGTCAACCTTTAGTTCCTTAGTTTTCATAAGGTTCTAAAAATATGGAAAGGAGTATGTCTTGAAGGAGTTAGATCAAAACCAAGCCCCAATTTATGAGGCCATGGTGAAGTTACGCAAGAAAAGGATTGTTCCCTTTGATGTTCCAGGTCACAAGCGTGGACGAGGAAATCCGGAACTTGTTGAACTACTAGGAGAAAAATGTGTTGGAATTGATGTCAATTCGATGAAACCCTTGGATAATCTAGGTCATCCCATTTCGATTATTAGGGATGCAGAGGAATTGGCTGCAGATGCTTTTGGAGCAGCCCATGCCTTTCTCATGATTGGCGGAACAACCTCATCGGTGCAGACTATGATTCTGTCAACCTGCAAGGCAGGAGATAAGATTATTCTTCCCCGAAATGTCCATAAATCTGCTATCAATGCGCTGGTTCTATGTGGTGCCATTCCCATCTATATCGAGATGAGTGTAGATCCTAAAATTGGTATCGCTTTAGGTCTTGAAAATGATCGAGTAGCCAAGGCCATAAAGGACCATCCAGATGCCAAGGCCATTTTGATTAACAATCCTACTTACTACGGAATCTGTTCAGACCTAAAGGGATTGACCGAAATGGCTCATGAAGCTGGTATGATGGTTTTGGTAGATGAGGCCCACGGAGCGCATTTGCATTTTACTGATAAACTTCCAATTTCTGCTATGGATGCAGGTGCTGATATGGCAGCAGTTTCCATGCATAAGTCTGGTGGGAGTTTGACCCAAAGTTCGCTTCTTTTAATCGGGGAGCAGATGAATCCTGAGTACGTTCGTCAGATCATCAACCTGACCCAGTCAACATCCGCCTCTTACTTATTGATGGCTAGTTTAGATATTTCACGTCGTAACTTGGCCCTTCGTGGTAAAGAGTCTTTTGAGAAGGTCATTGAGCTATCCGAGTACGCTCGTCGTGAAATCAATGCTATCGGTGGCTACTATGCCTACTCAAAAGAGTTAATAGATGGTGTGTCGGTATGTGATTTTGATGTAACCAAGCTGTCAGTTTACACTCAGGGTATTGGCTTAACAGGTATCGAGGTTTACGACCTCCTACGAGACGAATACGACATTCAGATCGAGTTTGGAGATATTGGTAATATCTTGGCCTATATTTCGATTGGTGACCGTATCCAAGACATCGAGCGCTTAGTCGGTGCTTTGGCTGATATCAAGAGACTCTATTCACGAGATGGGAAGGACTTGATAGCAGGAGAATATATTCAGCCCGAGTTAGTGCTGTCTCCACAAGAAGCCTTCTATTCAGAGAGAAAAAGTTTGTCTTTAGACGAATCTGTTGGACAAGTCTGTGGGGAATTTGTCATGTGCTATCCTCCAGGAATCCCTATCTTGGCTCCTGGAGAGCGCATTACACGTGAAATTGTAGATTATATCCAATTTGCCAAGGAACGTGGTTGTTCCCTCCAAGGGACGGAAGATCCAGAGGTCAATCACATCAACGTCATTAAGAGAAAGGAGAACTAGATGGATTTATGGTTTTCTGAAGTTCATACTCCAGATGTGAAATTGTCCCTGAGAACAGCCAAGCAACTCTACGCTGGTAAAAGTGAATGGCAGGATATCGAAGTCTTGGATACACCAGCTTTTGGAAAGATTTTGATTTTAAATGGGCACGTCTTGTTCTCAGATGCTGATGATTTTGTCTACAATGAAATGACTGTCCACGTTCCCATGGCTGTCCACCCAAATCCCAAGAAAGTTTTGGTTATTGGGGGTGGCGACGGAGGTGTTGCTCAAGTATTAACCCTCTATCCTGAGCTGGAACAAATCGATATTGTAGAACCTGATGAGATGTTGGTTGAAGTCTGTCGTGAGTATTTCCCAGATTTTGCTGCGGGACTTGATGACCCTCGTGTTACCATTTACTATCAAAATGGGCTCCGTTTTTTACGAAACTGTGAAGATGATTACGATATTATCATCAACGATGCGACAGATCCATTTGGACATACGGAGGGGCTCTTTACCAAGGAATTTTACGGTAATAGTTATCGGGCTCTTAAAGAAGATGGTATCATGATTTACCAGCATGGAAGTCCCTTCTTTGATGAGGATGAATCTGCTTGTCGAAGCATGCACCGTAAGGTTAATCAAGCCTTTCCAATTAGTCGTGTCTATCAGGCCCATATCCCAACTAGTCCAGCTGGTTATTGGTTGTTTGGATTTGCATCGAAAAAATATCACCCTGTCAAAGATTTTGACAAGGAAGGCTGGAAAAAACGCCAGCTTTTCACAGAATACTATACTGCAAACTTACACGTGGGGGCCTTCATGTTGCCTAAGTATGTAGAAGACATTTTAGAAGAAGAGGAAGGAAAAAAATGAGTCGTTTATTAGTTATTGGATGTGGGGGCGTTGCCCAAGTTGCTATTTCAAAGATTTGCCAAGATAGCGAAACCTTTACAGAGATTATGATTGCTAGCCGTACTAAGTCAAAATGCGATGACTTGAAAGCGAAGCTAGAAGGCAAAACAAGTACAAAGATTGAAACAGCCGCACTTGATGCTGACAAGGTTGAAGAAGTGATTGCCCTGATTGAAAGCTACAAACCAGAAGCTGTTTTGAATGTAGCTTTACCATATCAAGATTTAACCATTATGGACGCTTGTTTGGCAACAGGTGTTCACTATATCGATACAGCCAACTACGAAGCAGAAGACACAGAAGACCCTGAGTGGCGTGCCATCTATGAGAAACGTTGTAAGGAACTTGGTTTTACAGCCTACTTTGACTACTCATGGCAATGGGCTTATCAGGAGAAATTCAAAGAGGCAGGCTTGACTGCTCTGCTTGGATCTGGTTTTGACCCAGGTGTGACTAGTGTCTTTTCTGCCTATGCTCTCAAACACTATTTTGATGAAATCCACTATATCGACATTTTAGACTGTAATGGTGGTGACCACGGTTATCCATTTGCAACAAATTTTAATCCAGAAATCAATCTACGCGAGGTTTCTGCGCCAGGTTCTTACTGGGAAGATGGAAAATGGGTCGAAGTCGAAGCAGTGTCTATCAAACGCGAGTACGATTTCCCTCAAGTTGGACAAAAAGACATGTATCTCCTTCACCATGAAGAAATCGAATCATTGGCCAAGAACATTCCAGGTGTCAAACGTATTCGTTTCTTTATGACTTTTGGTCAATCATACTTGACGCACATGAAATGTCTTGAAAATGTTGGACTCCTTCGTACGGATACCATTAACTTTAACGGCCAAGAAATTGTTCCAATTCAATTTTTGAAAGCCTTGCTTCCAGATCCTGCTAGCCTTGGCCCACGTACTGTAGGTAAAACCAATATTGGATGTATCTTTACAGGTGTAAAAGATGGCGTTGAAAAGACCATCTACATCTACAATGTTTGCGACCATCAGGAATGTTACGCAGAAGTTGGTTCACAAGCAATTTCTTACACGACAGGCGTTCCAGCCATGATTGGGACAAAATTAGTTATAAACGGTACTTGGAAACAAGCTGGAGTTTACAACCTTGAAGAGTTGGATCCAGATCCATTCATGGAAGCTTTGAATGAGTATGGTTTGCCATGGGTTGTGGTTGAAAATCCACAAATGGTGGACTAATGAAGCTAGAACAAGTACCAACACCAGCTTACATCATTGACTTGGCCAAGTTAGAAGCAAACTGCCGCATTCTACAATATGTTCAAGAAGAAGCTGGTTGCAAGGTTTTGCTTGCTCAGAAGGCTTATTCCCTCTACAAAACCTATCCCTTGATTAGCCAGTATCTATCAGGTACGACAGCTAGTGGACTTTATGAAGCCAAATTGGCAAGGGAAGAATTTCCAGGAGAAGTCCATGTTTTTGCGCCAGCTTTCAAGGATACAGACTTGGAGGAATTGCTGGAGATAACGGACCATATCGTCTTTAACTCAGAGAGACAGTTGCGTGAACATGGGGCCCGTTGTCGGGATACTGGTGTCAGTGTTGGTTTACGTCTCAATCCTCAGTGTTCAACACAGGGTGACCATGCGCTCTATGACCCTTGTGCACCTGGATCCCGTTTCGGAGTTACTCTAGACAAGATTCCGAGTGATTTGCTGGATTTGGTTGACGGCCTTCATTTTCACACCCTTTGTGAGCAGGGAGCAGATGATTTAGAGACAACTTTGAAAGCAGTAGAAGCGCAATTTGGTTCGTACTTACATGAGGTCAAATGGCTCAATATGGGTGGCGGACACCACATCACAAGAGAGGGTTACGATGTGGATTTGCTGATTTCAGAAATCAAGCGTATCCGAGAAACTTACAATCTTGACGTCTATATCGAGCCGGGTGAAGCCATTGCGCTCAACGCAGGTTATCTAGCAACTGAAGTATTGGATATTGTAGAAAATGGTATGGAAATCTTGGTTTTAGATGCCTCTGCGACCTGCCATATGCCTGATGTACTTGAGATGCCCTATCGTCCACCTTTGAGAAACGGCTTTGATTCACAGGAAAAAGCCCATACCTACAGACTTTCTTCCAATACCTGTCTGACGGGCGATATAATTGGTGATTATAGCTTTGAAAATCCAGTTCAAATCGGAGACAGACTTTATTTTGAAGATATGGCCATTTATTCCTTTGTCAAAAACAATACTTTCAACGGTATTGGATTACCAAGTCTTTACCTCATGGACGACCATGGAGACTGCAGTTTAGTCAAAGCCTTTGGCTATCAAGATTTTAAAGGGAGGTTATCATGATGGACAGTCCAAAAAAATTAGGCTATCGCATGCCAGCAGAGTACGAACCCCATCATGGTACCCTCATGATATGGCCGACTCGACCAGGTTCATGGCATTTTCAAGGAAAGGCTGCCAAAAGAGCTTTCAGCCAGATTATTAAGACCATAGCAGAAGGGGAAACCGTTTATCTCTTGGTGGAGCGGGACTATCTATCAGAAGCCCAATCTTATCTTGGAGATAAGATCGTTTATTTAGACATTCCCACCAATGATGCCTGGGCTAGAGATACAGGGCCGACCATTCTCCTCAATGATAAAAGGGAAAAGTTGGCAGTAGACTGGTCTTTCAATGCTTGGGGTGGTGCTGTTGATGGTCTCTACCAAGACTATGAAGCCGATGACCAAGTAGCCAGTCATTTTGCCGAGGCCTTGGAAATGCCTGTTTATGATGCTAAACCTTTTGTCCTAGAAGGCGGAGCGATACATAGCGATGGCCAAGGAACCATTCTTGTGACTGAAAGTTGCTTGCTTAGTCCCGGTCGCAATCCTCATCTAAGTAAAGAGGAAATTGAGAATACCTTATTAGAGAGCCTTGGAGCTGAAAAAGTTATCTGGCTTCCTTATGGTATTTATCAGGACGAAACCAATGAACACGTTGACAATGTTGCAGCCTTTGTTGGTCCTGCAGAACTTGTCTTGGCTTGGACGGACGACGAAAGCGATCCTCAATATGCCATGTCAGCAGCTGATTTAGCGCTTTTTGAAAAGGAAACAGATGCAAAAGGTCGTCACTTCACCATTCATAAATTGCCTATCCCTGCAGTTCGACAAGTTGTGACAGAAGAGGATTTGCCAGGCTACATCTATGAAGAAGGAGAAGAAGAGCGATACGCAGGTGAACGACTAGCAGCTTCCTACGTAAACTTTTATATTGCCAACAAGACTGTCCTAGTTCCTCAGTTTCAGGATAAAAATGACCAAGTGGCCTTAGATATCCTCAGTAAGTGTTTCCCAGACCGTAAAGTTGTCGGAATTCCAGCCAGAGATATTCTCTTAGGTGGTGGCAATATCCACTGTATCACCCAACAAATCCCAGAATAGGAGAAAAAGATGAGAAATGTAAAAGTTGCAGCCATTCAAATGCAATGTGCCAAGGATGTGGCAACAAATATTCAAACAGCAGAGCGTTTAGTACGTCAGTCTGCAGAGCAAGGCGCACAAATCATTCTCTTGCCTGAGTTGTTTGAACGCCCTTATTTCTGTCAGGAACGTCAGTATGACTATTACCAGTATGCCCAGTCGGTGACAGAAAATACAGCTATTCAGCATTTTAAAACCATTGCCAAGGAGCTAAAGGTCGTTTTACCAATCAGTTTCTATGAAAAAGATGGCAATGTCTTGTATAACTCTATTGCCGTTATTGATGCAGATGGGGAAGTTCTGGGCGTTTATCGGAAGACTCACATACCAGATGATCATTATTATCAAGAAAAGTTTTATTTTACGCCTGGTAATACTGGTTTCAAGGTCTGGGATACTCGCTATGCTAAGATTGGTATTGGTATCTGTTGGGATCAATGGTTCCCTGAAACAGCCCGCTGTCTTGCGTTAAATGGAGCAGAATTACTCTTTTATCCTACAGCCATCGGTTCAGAGCCGATTTTAGATACGGATAGTTGTGGACATTGGCAACGTACCATGCAAGGACACGCAGCAGCAAATATTGTTCCAGTCATCGCAGCCAATCGCTATGGTTTAGAGGAAGTCACTCCTATCGAGGAAAATGGTGGACAAAGTTCTAGTCTTGACTTCTACGGTTCATCCTTTATGACGGATGAAACAGGAGCTATTCTAGAGCGAGCTGAAAGACAAGGAGAAGCTGTTCTGTTAGCTACTTATGACCTAGACAAGGGAGCAAGCGAACGCCTAAACTGGGGCTTGTTTCGAGATAGAAGACCAGAAATGTATCAATGGATTACGGACTAGTAGGGGAGAAATGAGAGATTCATTCTGCTAGACTCGTTTTCACTAGTAAATACAGGGATACTAGGTCATCTAGTAAGTAGATTTTATATTTTAACCCTCTAAGGCTTTCTCGCGCTTTTATGCGAGGAGCTTTTCTGTTTAAGCTTTATCAATAAAACATGCTATAATAGTTGCAGAAAGGTTGGTATTTATGGCTAGGATATTGGTTATTGAAGACAATAGTGACATTCAAGAAATCTTGCGAACTCTTCTTACTGAGGAGCATGAGGTGATCCAAGCCTTTTCTGGTACAGAAGGAATCATGCGTTTTGACCAAGGTGGGATTGACCTCGTTTTACTAGATATCATGCTTCCTGGTAAAAATGGGGATCAGGTTTTAAAATCTATCAGGGAAAAAAGTCAAACTCCAGTCATTATGCTAACGGCTTTGAGCGATAAAAAATTTATCAGCCAATACCTTTTAGACGGTGCCAATGATTACATAGTCAAGCCTTTTGATTTGGACGAAGTCTTTGCTAGAGTTACTGTTCAATTACGCCAAAGCGCAGAAAAACAGCCCATGGAAATAGGAAAAACTGAAAATCTGCCACAAAACTTGAAAAATATCCAGTTCGATGCAGAAAGTTTTGAAATTAAAAATAGCCAGGAAACTATTCGCCTGGCTAAGAAAGAATGCTTGATTTTCCAAACTCTCCTTAAACATCCAAAGAAAATTTTCACCAAGGAAGAACTTTATGAAATGGTATGGGAAGAGAGCTATCTACCTGGAGATAATACTCTCAATACGCATTTGAGTAATCTTCGTAAAAAATTAAACCAGCTTGACCCAAATCAAGAATATATTGAAACCATTTGGGGAGTTGGGGTAAGATTAAAAGGAGACAAGCAATGACCTACATGATCATCTTTATCCTACTGGTACTCCTAATTATTTTATCTATTGCATTGATTCGCTACCATCTAGCACTTAAAAACTTGAGTCAACAGATTGAGGACAAGATTATCACGGGTAGTATGAAAAGAGTAGGGGTCAGCATTTTTTCCAAACATTTTTTACATCTCTACCAGCAGATTGAGAATCTATTTCAGGAAGTAGAGCAATCTCGGTTGGTTATGAAAAGGGAAAAGCAGACTCTGGATATGGCCATCAGCAATATCGCCCATGATATTCGGACACCTTTGACTATCGCGTCAGGCTACACTCAACAATTGATAAAGTCTCCTGAAAACAAAGGAGAAACCTTACAAAAAGTAGCCCAGCATCTTGATTTAGTTTCCAAACGTTTGGAGGCACTCCTAGAATATCGGCGTTTGATGGAAGGAGCTGTCAAACCGAAACTGGAAGAAGTGGATTTTTCAGCTTTTATTACCAAGAAGACTTTGGCTTATTATGATGTTTTTCAGGCGGCAAATATCACGCTTGATTTTAAGGTTGAAGCTGGTCTGAAAATGAGGACTGATGAAGACTTACTGGATCGAATTTTACAAAATCTGCTTGGAAATGTCCTCAAACATGGCAAGGAAGAAGCCCGTCTATCTTTGAGAAAGGAAAAGGAACAGCTTGTCTTAGAGATTGCAAACCTTGTTAAACAGCCCATCAAAAAAATAGAAAATCTCAGCAACCGTTTTTATTCTGAAAATCTATCAGACACTGAAGAATCCTCTGGTTTAGGCCTTTATATCACTGAAGAATTATGTCATCTTCTCGGTGCAGAGATGAAACTAAGCACAGATGGCCACTGGTTATCGGTTTTCATTTGTTTTTAACGAAAAGAAACCTCCTCTGTAGGCTAGAGGAGGTCGTTTTTTATAGACTTTTCTTTTTGAAAACTGCCAGTCCACTTAGATTAAAGATTACAATAACAGCTAAGGTAACTATAAGTGTATAGAAAATGGATTCACTATTAGCAGTCATTGCATAGAAAAACTGCAATGATAAATATGGCAAAATTTTGATACTTGGGAAGATGAGCATTGGCATAGAAAGTAAGATAGAGCTGACCAAATAACCAATAAATACTGCAAGATAAGAATGACTCACATAGAGAATAAAGGAAACAATGGAAAGCCAAGCAAGGAGGCAAAGGAATTGAAGGGAAATGGTTATCAGTAGATTACCAATAAATCCATCAGGCATAGTTCCAAATCCATTTAAGATAGTTGCTGGAATAAAGGCAATCACAAGACTGATGATAAGTTGCAAGAGTGCAATACAAGCTACTACAAAGGCTTTGGCAAGGAAAAACTCTGTACGAGAAACCCCTACTGTCAAACTATTTTTATAGAGCTTTCCGATTAAATCAACACCGAGAACTAGACAAGTTAGAATAATACAGAGAAATACGAGGTTTGAACCTTGACTAGATGCGTTAATCAGGGCTTGTACACCGTCCCAACCATGGGTTGGAATTTCTGGCTCTTCTGTCTGGATTGCCATCAGATGGCCAGTAGCTCCAATACTTGCGCCCATTAGCATGAGAGCAAAGAGAATGAACTCTGTAATCCAGAATCCTTTGGAACGGAAAAGACGGTAAAAGTCTGCTTGAATGGTATGTATCATGATTTTCCTCCTATTCGACCAATTGAGTGAAGTATTCTTCTAGGTTTTGACGGGCGTAGTAAATCTCGTCAATAGCGACATCTGCCAAGGTTAAGTCCTTAAGAATCTGTTTAACATCTTGTTCCTGACCAAAGATGTGGATTTCGTTTTCAGGATTGACAACCTTGAACTGGAGCTGGATTTGTTCTTTCAATACTTGGCAAGCTTTCTCTTTGTCAGCTGTCTTAAGCACAATATAATCCTCACTTAGTGTTTCAAATTCAGCTTTGCTGATTTCACGGATAATCTTTCCTTGATCTAAAATACCAAAGCGATTTGCTACGAGGTAGAGTTCTGACAAGATATGGCTAGAGATGAGAATGGTGATCCCTTTTTCTTGATTAAGGCGTTGAATCATCTGACGAAATTCTTTGATACCAATTGGGTCAAGTCCATTGATAGGTTCATCTAAGATCAGGAAGTCTGGTTTAGATAGAAGGGCAATGGCGATACCAAGTCTTTGTTTCATTCCTAGAGAGAAATCACGAAAGACTTTTTTACCTGTATCTGCCAAACCTACATAGTCCAGCGTTTCTCGAATGACTTGATCAGCATTTGGAATATGACGAATCATACAGTAATATTTCAGATTTTGATAGGCTGTTAAGTGATTATGAGCTACAGGTGATTCGATCACTGAACCTACTCGAGATAGAGCCTTGGTCCACTCATTTTCTGATTTACTAGAAAAGAGGGAAACAGTTCCTTTATCCGCAAACAGTAGTTGCGTAATGATTTTGATTAAGGTGGTTTTCCCAGCTCCATTCTTTCCGATAAGTCCATAAATATCTCCCTCTCTTATTGTTAGATGAAGATCCTGAAGAATAGCTTGTTTGTCAAAGTTTTTGGACAATCCATGAATATCAAGTACTGTTTTCATGATTCTCTCCTTTTGATTTATTTTGTTAACTTTAGTATAAAGTATAGAAATCAAAGAAAGCTCAAGCATTTCTAAAGAGTTTCTAAAGTTTTAGGAATTCTTAAATATCAAAACCCAGTTGGTATGAACTGGGCTTCTTTACTATAAAATATATTTCTCAATGGCACGCGCGACGCCGTCTTCTTCGTTGCTTGCTGTAACGTCATCAGCTAGGGATTTGACATAATTGCTGGCATTTCCCATCGCAATCCCAAGCCCTGCAAACTGGAGCATTTCGATATCGTTATTAGCATCGCCCATGGCCATGATTTCTGAGGAATCAATCTTCAAAATCTCAGCTAGTCGAGAAAGAGCAGTAGCCTTGGTCGTACCAAGTGGCATAGCTTCATAAATGACAGACTGTGAACGAACTCCACTAAATCGTTGACAAAGCTCCTCAGCAAAACGCTCTTCAAAATCATCTGTTTGCTCTTTTGTACCTAAAAACATACCTTGGAACATCCGGTACTTACCACTAGTCGCTTCCTCAAGGGAAATTTCAGTCAGGTCTGAAAAGACTAGTTTAGCATCATTTTGAACAATTTCATTAGGCTTACCACCGAGGACAAAATAATGCTCCTCATCAAAAAGTGTCAACTGAACCTCACTCTTTTCAGCTAGGTCATAGAGGTACTCGATGTCTGCTGGACTAAGTTCTTGCCAGTCAACTAGTCCCCAGTCACTTGTCTGGTGAGTTGAACAACCGTTGTTAACAATGACATATTCGTTCTGGAGGTCAAGTCCCAATTTTTTATAATAGGGGAGGACACCGAAAAGGGGGCGACCTGTACAGAGGACCAGTTTGACACCTTTTTCAATGGCTTGGTGAATAGCAGTAATGTGAGCTTGTGGGATTTCCTTGGCTTCATTGAGGAGGGTTCCGTCCATATCCAAGGCTAGTAGTTTAATCATAGGTCTTCCTTCTTTTTCTTTTGGTATTATTATAGCATATTTTGGAGAAGAAATTGATAGGAATATTGGGGCTAATTGATTTTACAGTTTAGGATGTTTTGATGACAATTTATGATTTGAAGAGGATATTTCGAAAAGATATGCTATACTAAACTTGTTATACAGTTAATATTCAATAATCTAGTCAAGGAAAACAGAGAATTTAATATGAAAAAACGGATTATTCAGATTTTACTAGCATTGTCCTTAATTTTTTACAAATCAACTTGGTTTTGGGAGCTTTTCAATCACCTCGCAAAGCCCTATCTACCAGCAAGTCGTGAGTTTTTTCAGATTCTACTTTTGATGGAAAGTGGAGTTCTTTTGTCAGCAGTCATCTATCTACTAGTTTTTTCAGGAAAGAAAACTTTTCATTTCAAGTGGCACTTGAGGTACTTTATCTACCTTTTACTGGGCTATATCATTTCGTATATGTCCGACTTCCTCTTGTCTTATTTCATACCCTCGTCTTCAAATCAAATCTCTTTGAATGAAACGATAGAAATGATAGGGAGACAGGAATTACCCTATTTCTTGCTCATAGTTTGCTTCATCGGCCCTATTGCTGAGGAATTGATTTATCGAGGTGTGCTTATGACAACCTTTTTCAAAAACTCACCTTGGTACGGAGATGTCTTGCTTTCTGCCATTATTTTCGGTTGTATTCATATCAATTTCGCTTTAACACCTCTTGCCTTTTTCATTTATGCTAGTGGAGGTCTTATTTTGGCTATATTGTATCGCATGACAAAAAGTCTCTACTATCCAATAGTGGTTCATATCCTCATCAATATCACTGCCTTCTGGAACTTATGGTTACTCCTATTTTCAGGAAGTTAGCTTACTAAAACAATGTCGGAATTTTCCGGCATTTTCTTTTCAACAGATGAGCAAGAACTGATTATTTTCAGACTTGGGTGGCTAATCATGGTATAATAAAAGGTAATGAAAAATTCCAACGAGGCTGAGATGAAATTACTTTATACTGATATTCGGACTTCTTTGACTGAAATTTTAACGAGAGAGGCGGAGGAGCTAGTTGCCGCGAGCAAGCGAGTCTTCTACATTGCCCCCAACTCTCTTTCTTTTGAAAAGGAACGCGCCGTGCTGGAATGCTTGTCCCAGCAGGCTTCTTTTGCGATTACCGTCACGCGCTTTGCTCAGATGGCTCGTTATCTGGTTTTAAATGACTTACCTGCCAAGACCAGTCTTGATGACATCGGTCTTGGGATGGCTTTTTATAAGTGCCTTGCGGAACTTGATCCTAAGAATTTACGTGTTTATGGAGCTATCAAGCAGGATCCTCAATTTATCCAGCAGTTGATTGAACTTTATCATGAGATAGCGACTGCTCAGATGAGTTTTTTGGACTTGGAAAATTTGACGGATGAGGATAAGCGGGCAGATTTACTCTTGATTTTTGAGAAAGTAACCGCCTATCTCAATCAAGGCCAGTTGGCTCAGGGGAGTCAGTTGTCCCATTTGATTGAGGCTATTGAGAATGACAAGGTAAGTAGTGATTTTACTCAAATTGCTCTTGTCATTGATGGATTTACCCGTTTTTCTGCTGAGGAAGAGCGAATTGTGGACTTACTTCACGGCAAGGGTGTTGAGATTGTCATTGGAGCCTATGCTAGTAAGAAAGCCTATACCAGCCCTTTTAGCGAAGGTAATCTCTACCAAGCCAGTGTGGAGTTTCTCCATCATCTAGCTTCTAAATACCAAACACCTGCTCAGGACTATTCTCAATCTCACGAGAAGATGGATAGTTTTGACAAGGCCTCTCGTTTGCTGGAGTCTTCTTATGACTTTTCAGACCTCACTTTGGAGATCGATGAGAAGGACCGTGAAAACCTGCAAATCTGGTCTTGTTTGACACAAAAGGAAGAGTTGGAGTTAGTTGCCCGTAGTATCCGTCAGAAATTGCATGAGAACTCCGACCTGAGTTACAAGCATTTTCGTATTCTCTTGGGAGATGTGTCTTCTTATCAATTATCCCTTAAAACTATTTTTGACCAGTATCAGATTCCTTTCTATCTTGGTAGAAGCGAATCCATGGCCCATCATCCCTTGACACAGTTTGTCGAATCTATTTTAGCTTTGAAACGCTATCGTTTCCGTCAGGAAGATTTGATTAATCTCCTCAGAACTGGTTTATATACTGACCTTAGCCAAGCGGATATTGATGCTTTTGAGCAATATATCCGTTATCTTGGTATCAATGGCTTGCCAGCCTTTCAGCAAACCTTCACCAAGGCCCACCATGGAAAATTTGATTTAGGGCGTTTAAATGCTCTTCGTCCGCGTATTTTAACACCTCTTGAAACCCTCTTTGCCAGTCGAAAACAGAAGGCTGAAAATCTCTTGCAAAAGTGGAATGTCTTTCTAAAAGAAGGAGCGGTGACCAAGCAACTGCAAGATTTGACAGCTACTATGGAAACTCTTGAACAAGAAAGACAAGCTGAAGTTTGGAAGGCATTCTGTCATGTTTTAGAACAATTTGCTACAGTTTTTGCTGGTTCACAGGTTAGTCTAGAGGACTTCCTAGCCTTGCTTCATTCCGGTATGAGTCTATCTCAGTATCGCACCATTCCAGCGACAGTAGACACCGTTCTGGTGCAGAGTTACGATTTGATTGCGCCCTTAACGGCTGACTTTGTCTATGCCATTGGGCTGACTCAGGACAATTTACCAAAAATCGCGCAGAATACCAGTCTTTTGACAGACGAAGAAAGACAGAGCCTAAACCAAGCGACAGAAGAGGGAGCACAGTTACTGATTGCCAGCAGTGAGAATCTCAAGAAAAATCGCTACACTATGCTTTCCTTGGTTAATTCTGCTCGTAAAGAGTTAATCTTGTCAGCTCCAAGCCTTTTTAATGAAAGTGAAAGTAAGGAATCAGCCTATCTTCAAGAACTGGTCCATTTTGGATTTAGTCGAAAAGAGAAGAGGATGAATCACAAAGGGCTGTCTAAAGAAGATATGGGGTCATATCACAGTCTTTTGTCCAGTCTGGTTGCCTATCACCAGCAGGGCGAGACGAGTGATACTGAGCAAGATTTGACCTTTATTAAGGTTCTGGCGCGTGTCATGGGTAAAAAACTAGAACAGCAAGGTCTGGAAAATCCAGCCCTCCCAACCAGTCCAAGCAGTAAGCAGTTGACCAAGGATACCTTACAGGCTCTCTATCCAGCTGACAAGGAATTTTACCTGTCTACATCTGGTTTGACGGAGTTTTACCGAAACCAATACAGTTATTTCCTCCGCTACGTTTTAGGCTTGCAAGAGGAATTACGTCTACGTCCTGATGCCCGCAGTCACGGAAATTTCTTGCACCGCATTTTTGAACGTGCCTTGCAGTTATCTGATGAAGATTCCTTTGACAAACGTCTAGAACAAGCTATCCAAGAAACCAGTCAAGAACACGAATTTGAAGCCATTTATCAAGAAAGTTTGGAAGCTCAGTTTACCAAGGAAGTTCTACTTGATGTTGCACGGACGACTGGACATATTCTCCGACACAATCCAGCCATCGAAACCATCAAAGAGGAAGCGAATTTTGGCGGCAAAGACCAAGCCTTTATTCAATTGGACAATGGACGCAGTGTCTTTGTACGAGGCAAGGTTGACCGCATTGACCGATTGAAAGCTGATGGAGCGATAGGGGTAGTAGACTACAAGTCCAGTCTGACTCAGTTCCAGTTTCCTCATTTCTTTAATGGGCTTAATTCCCAGCTGCCAACCTATCTAGCTGCCCTAAAAAGAGAAGGGGAGCAGAACTTTTTCGGAGCCATGTACTTGGAAATGGCTGAGCCTGTCCAATCTTTGATGGCAGTTAAAAGTCTGGCAGGTGCAGTAGTAGAAGCTAGCAAGTCAATGAAATACCAAGGGCTCTTTTTAGAAAAAGAAAGCAGTCATTTGGGTGAATTTTACAATAAAAACAAGGCAAATCAGCTGACGAATGAGGAATTCCAGCTCTTGCTGGACTACAATGCCCATCTGTACAAGAAAGCAGCTGAGAAAATTTTAGAAGGTCAGTTCGCCATTAACCCTTATACTGAAAATGGCAGAAGTATTGCACCATATGTCCAGCAACACCAAGCCATCACTGGATTTGAAGCCAATTACCACTTGGGCCAAGCACGTTTCCTAGAAAAGTTGAACTTAGCTGACGGCAAGCGTCTGGTCGGAGAAAAACTCAAGCAAGCTTGGTTTGAAAAAATAAGAGAGGAGTTGAATCGATGAAGCCTATTCCCTTTTTAACTGAGGAGGAGATTCAAAAACTGCAAGAAGTAGAAGCAAATTCGAGCAAGGAACAAAAGAAAACTGCCGAGCAAATCGAAGCCATCTACACTTCTGGTCAAAATATCCTCGTCTCAGCGTCGGCTGGTTCTGGGAAGACTTTTGTCATGGCAGAGCGCATTCTAGATCAATTAGCGCGTGGAGTGGAAATCAGTCAACTCTTTATCTCAACATTTACGGTTAAGGCTGCCACAGAACTTAAGGAACGTTTGGAAAAGAAAATCAGCCAACAAATCCAAGAAAGCGATGACGTTGACCTCAAACAACACTTGGGTCGTCAGTTGGCAGATTTACCCAACGCAGCCATTGGAACCATGGACTCCTTCACACAAAAATTCCTTGGTAAACATGGCTATCTGATTGATATTGCGCCTAATTTCCGTATTTTACAAAACCAAAGCGAGCAACTTCTTCTAAAAAACGAAGACTTTCATGAGGTCTTTGAAGCCCATTACCAAGGCAAACAGAAAGAGACCTTTAGCCATTTGCTGAAAAACTTTGCTGGGCGTGGCAAGGACGAACGGGGTCTGCGCCAGCAAGTCTACAAAATCTATGACTTTCTCCAATCCACCAGCAATCCTCAGAAATGGTTAAGTGAATCTTTCCTCAAAGGCTTTGAGAAAGCTGATTTTGCCAGTGAAAAAGAAAAACTGACTGAGCAAATCCAGCAATCCCTTTGGGATTTGGAAAGCTTTTTCCGTTATCATCTGGATAACGATGTCAAGGAGTTTCCAAAGGCAGCCTATTTAGAAAATGTTCAGTTGATTCTAGATGAAATTGGCTCCTTAAATCAAGAGTCCGATAGTCAGGATTATCAAGCGGTGCTTTCGCGTGTTGTCGCAATTTCGAAAGAGAAAAACGGCCGAGCTCTGACCAATGCGAGTCGTAAGGCTGATCTGAAGCCACTGGCCGATGCCTACAACGAAGAGAGAAAGACCCAGTTTGCTAAACTAGGACAACTGTCAGACCAGGTAACCATTCTCGACTATCAAGAACGTTATCATGAAGACACATGGGAACTAGCTAAAACCTTCCAATATTTCATGAGCGATTTTGTAGATGCCTATCGTGAACGTAAGCGCCAGGAAAACGCCTTTGAATTCGCTGATATCAGCCATTACACCATTGAGATTTTAGAGAAATTCC
Organism: bacterium; assembly: GCA_905221285.1. Taxonomy (GTDB): domain Bacteria; phylum Bacillota; class Bacilli; order Lactobacillales; family Streptococcaceae; genus Streptococcus. The sequence continues at coordinate 143,559 of CAJNCM010000004.1, read as the reverse complement.
CGCAAGTCCGTGAGGCTTATCAGGAGCGCTTCCATGAAGTCATGGTCGATGAGTATCAGGATACCAACCATATTCAAGAACGGATGCTGGAATTACTTTCTAATGGTCACAATCGCTTTATGGTGGGGGATATCAAGCAATCTATCTACCGTTTCCGTCAGGCAGACCCGCAGATTTTTAATGAAAAATTCCAACGCTATGCGCAAAATCCAAAAGAGGGCAAGCTCATTCTCCTCAAAGAAAATTTCCGTAGTAGTTCAGAAGTGCTGTCAGCAACCAATGATGTCTTTGAACGCCTTATGGACCAAGAGGTCGGCGAAATCAACTATGATAACATGCACCAACTTGTTTTTGCCAATACCAAACTGACTCCCAATCCAGAAAACAAGGCAGAATTTCTCCTCTACGACAAGGACGATACAGGTGAGGAAGAAGAGAGTCAAACAGAAACGAAACTAACAGGCGAAATGCGCTTAGTTATCAAGGAGATTCTGAAACTTCATCAGGAACAAGGTGTTGCCTTTAAAGAAATTGCCCTTCTGACCTCCAGTCGCAGTCGTAATGACCAGATTCTTCTCGCTTTGTCAGAGTACGGAATTCCTGTCAAAACTGACGGAGAGCAAAACAATTATCTCCAATCCCTAGAAGTGCAAGTCATGTTAGATACCCTTCGTGTCATTCACAATCCCCTGCAAGACTATGCCTTGGTTGCCCTTATGAAGTCTCCTATGTTTGGCTTTGATGAGGACGAGTTAGCACGTTCATCTCTTCAGAAAGCAGAGGATAAAATCCAAGAAAATCTCTATGAGAAACTAGTAAATGCTCAAAAACAGGTAAGCAGCCAAAAAGGCTTGATTCACTCAGCTCTAGCTGAGAAACTAAAGCAATTCATGGATATCTTAGCCTCTTGGCGCTTGTATGCCAAAACCCACTCCCTCTATGACCTGATTTGGAAGATTTATAACGACCGCTTTTATTATGACTATGTTGGAGCCTTGCCAAATGGTCCTGCTAGACAGGCCAATCTCTATGCCCTAGCACTGCGTGCTGATCAATTTGAAAAGAGCAATTTCAAAGGCTTGTCGCGTTTTATTGGTATGATTGACCAAGTCTTGGAAGCCCAGCACGATTTGGCAAGCGTAGCTGTCGCACCACCAAAAGATGCAGTAGAGCTCATGACCATCCACAAGAGTAAAGGGTTAGAGTTTCCTTACGTTTTTATCCTCAATATGGATCAAGACTTTAACAAGCAAGACAGCATGTCAGAGGTCATTCTTAGCCGTAAAAATGGACTTGGTGTCAAATATATTGCCAAAATGGAGACAGGAGCAGTGGAAGAACACTATCCTAAAACCATCAAACTCTCCATTCCTAGTCTGACCTATAGACAGAACGAAGAAGAATTACAGCTGGCAAGCTACTCAGAGCAGATGCGTCTGCTGTATGTTGCCATGACGCGGGCTGAGAAAAAGCTTTATCTTGTCGGCAAGGATTCTCGCGAAAAGCTGGAAGCCAAGGAATACCCAGCAGCTAAAAATGGAAAACTAAACAGCAACACTAGACTGCAAGCCAAGAATTTCCAAGATTGGATTTGGGCTATTACTAAAGTGTTTGCCAAGGACAATCTCAACTTTAGCTATCGTTTTGTTTGCGATGATCAGCTGACCAGAGAAGCTATCGGAGAGTTGGAAAACAAGAGCCCTCTACAAGATAGCTCCCAAGCAGACAATCGTCAGTCTGAAACTATTAAAGAAGCTCTTGAAATGCTGAAAGAAGTGGAAGTATATAATACTCTTCACCGTGCAGCCATTGAACTTCCTAGTGTTCAAACCCCAAGTCAAATCAAGAAATTCTACGAACCAGTTATGGATATGGAAGGTGTCGAGATTGCAGGTCAAGGCCAGTCAGTAGACAAGAAAATCAACTTTGATTTGCCAGATTTTTCAACCAAAGAAAAGGTAACAGGAGCTGAGATTGGTAGTGCTACCCACGAACTCATGCAGAGAATTGACCTCAGCCAGCGACCAACGCTTGCTAGCCTGACAGAAACTCTCAAACAAGTTCAAACCAGCCCAGCTGTCAGAGACAAGATCAATCTTGCTAAAATTCTTGCATTCTTTGACACAGCACTCGGTCAAGAAATCCTCGCTAATACCAACCATCTTTATCGTGAGCAACCTTTCTCCATGCTCAAACGAGACCAAAAGAGTAAGGAAGACTTCGTTGTTCGTGGTATCCTTGATGGCTATCTGCTTTATGAGGATAAAATCGTTCTGTTCGACTATAAGACAGACCGCTATGATGAACCAAGTCAACTCATAGACCGCTATCGTGGTCAGTTAGCCCTATACGGAGAGGCTTTATCTCGAGCCTATTCGATTGAAAATATTGAGAAATACTTGATTTTACTCGGTAAAGACGAGGTTCAAGTTGTAAAAGTATAATCTAGAAAGGAGACCTCATGACACTTCAAGTTAGAAAATCCCTACATGATGCGGTTTTACAGGCTTCAAAAGCTGATACTTGGGAACAAGCTACCAAGGAATGGAATGAAGTTTCCTTGATTTTTAACGGTATCGGCCGTAGTAATTGTGTCTGTGGAAATACTATCAAGTACGCCTACGAACTCTTTAACGGCGTCACAGGTCAACGCCTCTTTCCGATTGGTAGCGATTGTGTTCGGCATTTTCATCGATTGACCCTTGACCAGCAACTAGTAGAGGAAGAAAAATTACTCAGAAAGGTTGAAAATCTAACCAGAAAAGCTAAGAAAAAGGAAAAAATCAAGGTCAATAAAAGTGACTTTGACGAGCGACTTCTAAAGTGGCTCTGGAAAAAAGGTGTTTTTAAACCCAATCGTGGAAATCAGTTCTCACCTGAGAAAGACTACCAGCTCTTCCTAGAAGTCTTTCAAGGAGGAAGTTGGACTAAGGCAGAGCCAAAGAAAAAGGCTCGTATGGAAGAAGTCCTTGAAAAGTGTATCAAACCCTTTTTACTTGGAAAATCAGATGACCAACTCTACCTTGTCAAGCTAGGCAAGGAAAAAATTGACTACGAGCAAGAACTCCGAATGCAGGCAGAGAAAGAGCGTAAGAAAAGAGATAGAATCGCCAAGCAATATGCAGACAATCTAGTCCTAGCCATGGGCCCAGCGGAGCGTGCTTATCAGGATTACTTTGGCTTTACAGAAACCCTAACCCAAGAAGAACGTAAGTGGGAGAAAATACTTTTTGGTAAAAATAGAACAGAACGGGCTATCAAGGCCAAACAATACCAAAAAGAGCTGGAAAAAGATCAACGAATTGCTAGTCAGGATCCAATTGAAAGAAAGCAGAAGCAGACCTGGCTCCTCAATTCCTATTTTCGTGAGCTTCCTGAAGAAAAATCCAGATTTGCTCGGCTCTTATTAGAATATCGAAAAAGTGGAGAAGTCCCATTTTCAACTGAATATCTTTCAGACCATCTGCTCGACTTTTTCTATAAAATGAAAGCCTTTGAGTTTGAAATCGCACCAGAACAAGTTCGATATTTTCTAAAAGAAAGCCTCCAGGCAGACATTCTCTCCTCAGCACAAGAAAGCTGGATAGAAGGAATACTTATCAACTGTATTAAACCATTTTTAGAACGATTATTGATATAAGTAACACCTACCGTGGAAATTCCATGGTAGGTGTTACTTTATTATTATCAAAAGATTTATTGAAAAACATAACGAAACTTATTTATATATGTTTTATTATACTGTATAATGTGTAAAATCTATTGTTACTTTATGTTTAAAGTAGCTTAAATCCAATATTTATAGTATAATAATATTAGATAACTAGACAAATTAAAACCTATTTTTTGTATGTGTTTAGCATTTAAATATATAGAAATATAAAATCATTCATTTGTTTCTCGATGTTTTCGGTTTCGATAATAAAGTAACTGCAAAATCAGAAGTCTAACTCCTGATCAGCAAAGATTTTTCACTATGAGTTCAACAATTGTCTTTACTTATAGTAAAACTATGTTTGAAACACATGGAAGAAACTCATCTAATTTAGTCTTATGACGCAAAATTGGAATTTTAAAACAGATTTAAGATATGTATATGTTTCAATATTTTCTTCATAAGAAAGGGGGGAATACAATGATGTATAGAAAAGTTAAAAGAATAGTTTCACTTATTTTTTCAATTTTTTCTTTAGTGTTTATGGCCCCTATTTGTCTCATTGCTTGTATTTTTATTGTTTTAGAATCAAGTGGCAATCCCATTTACATGCAAGAACGGGTTGGTATAAATGGGCAAAAATTTATAATGTATAAACTACGTTCCATGTATTTAGATGCAGAAAAAGATGGGCATCAATGGGCAGTTAAGGACGATCATCGGATTACTAAAGTTGGAAAATTTCTACGAAGAACCCGAATTGATGAATTCCCACAAATCATTAATATCATTAAAGGAGAGATGTCTTTTATCGGGCCTCGACCAGAAAGACCAGAATTCGTTAACGAATTTTTAAAGTATATTCCAGATTTTAATGATCGTTTGGCTATTCCTCCAGGAATTACAGGATGGGCGCAAGTGAATGGTGGCTACGATTTAACACCAAATGAAAAATTAAAATATGACAAATACTATATTGAGCATGAAAGTTTTCGATTGGATTGGCTTATTTTATTAAAAACTATTAAAGTGATTTTTACCGGACACGGCTCAAGATAATTTATACTAAGAAAATAAGTAAAGGACAAAAGTAAAATATGACTATTTTCAACAAAAATATCAATAGGATTTTTACTTTGATTAAGAGTAAATTTCTGTTTCTAATCCTTTTTACATTGATAGGAACTGTAGCAGTTGGTCTATATACTGTTTTTATTATCTCACCTGTTTATAGTCTTCAATCCAAACTCATTATGAAAAATGGTTCCGGACAAAGTACAGATGCGCAGACAATTGAAGCTCTTAATCTCTTTCAGAGACAAACTAAAACTTATCTAGAAATAGCCGATTTACCTCCTGTTAAAGAGGAGACGAACAAAGCTCTAGACTTATCTCCAGAGGAAATTTCAAAAATCCAGTCTGTTAAATTAACAAACGACTCAGGTTCTCAGTTGGTAACAGTAACCGTAAGAGCTCTCGATAGAGAATTAGCTGATCGTTACATAAGAGAGTATGTCATTCAGTATAAAAAATTTACAGCAGACAGATTAGGACGGGATAATTTATCAGTTGTAACAGAAGCATTGGGAAGTAGCTCTCCAGTTTACCCAGTTTTATGGAAGAATCTTCTTGTATCTATTCTAGTATTTTCTTTCATAGGATTTAACATTATCTTCATTAAGTATGTATTAAGTGACTCAATTGATTCTTATGAAGATTTAGAAGAGTTAGTGGGGACACCTGTTCTTGGGATGATACCCACTATAGAGAAAAAGAGGAAAGGTGTCTAACGTGTATATAGAAGTTATCCATAACAGCAAATCTCTCGTAGCTGAGTCCTTTAGAACGTTAAGAAGTAATCTTCAGTTCTCAGAATTCGGAAAAAATATCAAATTGATTGTTATTACAAGCGCCAATCCTAACGAAGGAAAGAGTGAAGTCAGTATCAATCTTGCTGCCTCTTTGGCTCAACAAGGGAAAAAAGTGATTATCATAGATGCTGATATGCGTAAACCAACCCAACATAAATTAACAGAGCTAAACAATACTGAAGGATTAAGCACCTTTCTATTAAAAAGGTCAGGTGTAGATTCCATTGATCATTTGACGATAAATGATGTGAATTTAGATGTACTGACCTCAGGACCTGTTCCACCTAATCCATCTGAGATGTTAGCTAGTTCTTCTATGGAAGAAACACTAAGAGCATTTGAAGATTTTTATGACTATGTCATTATCGATACACCTCCCTTGCTGGCAGCAACGGATGCTCAAGTTTTAGCCAGTATTGCTGATGCCACCCTTCTGGTAGTAGATATCAAAAAATCAAAACGACGACAAATAATAGAAGCAAAAAGAAGATTAGACCATGTTGGAGCTAGACTACTTGGTGTGATAATGAATAAAATGGATTCACATAAAGACACCTATTATTACTATTATTAAACTAACTATTTGAAAGGCAGGAGAGAAAAAATGACAATCTATCTTTTAATGTTCGTCTATGTCTCTTTTCTTGCCTTTTTCTCATTGAAATATGAGGATAAAGCAAAAGAATTAGGTTTCCTTGTTCTTCCGACTTTTTTCTTTTTTTTAATCATTGCGGGTTTTCGTACTTCTAGCGTCGGAGGAGACTTAGGAACTTATATCCATATTTTTGAATCGAATCATTTACAACTTCCGGATTTATCAAATCTATTTCGTTCTCGATTTGAACTTGGTTATTTAGTAAGTAATATTTTTCTAAGAAACTTTAGTGAGCACTATCCATTTTTATTATTTTCTTATGCCTTTATAACTTTAATTGCCTGGTTTCTTGTGCTTTATAAGCATTCTAAAAATGTTTACATGAGTTTACTGATTTACTTCAGCTCGTTAGGACTCTTTTTTTATTCTTTATCAAATATCAGGCAAGGTCTAGCAATCGCTTTAAGTTTTTTAGGGTTTCACTACGTAGTAAAAAACAAGAAGATTTTAGCATGGGTATTTATCTTACTAACTCCCTTATTTCATACATCTGGTATCGTCTGCCTCTTGTTTTTCCCTCTTAAAAAAATCGTTTTAAACAAAAGAATATATCAATTTGTGTTTCTTGTATTTCTAATCATCTTACCTTTTATCAAACAAATTGCAACTATCTTTATTTCTTTCTTTCCCCAGTATACTTCCTATCTGGAGTCATCATGGTTTTTGGAAAGCAATAAATGGGCACCTGTATTTTTAACAATTTGGTATGGTATGGTTCTGGTATTTGGTGAATTAGTGATTAGAAAACAGAAATTATCGACTGAAGAAGAATTTATAAGAACTTTGTTCTTTATCTCCTTTTTATTTACTGCGTCAACTTTGCAAACAAGTCTTTTTGGCAGATTCGCACACTATTTTACCCCCTTTATTTGCCTATATATCCCCATGATTTTATCTAAAATAGGTGAAAAAAAAGTTCAGTGGATTTTATTTTATTTGGTGATATTGGTTTATGCTTCAATCTTTCTAGTCATTGTTTACTTTAAAACTGACTGGTACCATGTCGTTCCCTACCGTTCGGTTATTGTAGATTGGTTAATTGGGAATTAGATTTAGGAGTTATAAAATGAAATTTTCAGTTTTAACTACAGTCTATAAAAAAGAAACTCCTAGAAATTTAAGGAAAAGTTTACTAAGCTCTTACCATCAGACCATTAAACCAGCAGAAATCATTTTAGTTTGTGATGGTGCATTGACAGAAGAGTTAGATAGAGAAATCGAAAAGTTGCAGAGAGAAATCCCGATTTTAAAGGTTTTCCATTTACCTGAAAACTTAGGCTCAGGACCAGCCTCTCTCTTTGGAGTTAATCAATGTCAAACAGAATTCATTGCAAGAATGGACAGTGATGACTATTCTCTAGAAACAAGGTTTGAGAAACAATTAGCAGCCTTTGAAAAAAATCCCAATCTCATCATGGTTGGTTCCAATATCCTAGAGAAAAATACAGAATTTACCGCCTTAAAGAAAGTACCAGAAACTACAGCCGAAATTCGTCAATATTCGAAAATGAGAAATCCCTTTAATAATCCATCGAGTATGATGAAAAAAGAGTATATCTTGAAGGCTGGTAATTATCGTAAATTTCGTTACCTAGAGGATTATGACCTCACAATGAGATTGTTACATGATAATCCAACTAAGGATTTTTTAAATATCCAGGAACCTTTAGTTGTTATGCAAACAAATGATTCCAGCTACCTACGTAGAGGTGGTTTCTTGTATGTAAAGACTGACTTTATGCTCCAATTAGATTTTTATCGCAGAAGAGATATTACTCTAGTAGAATTATTTAGAAATATTTTCCTTCGTAATGCGATTCGAATTCTTCCGAATTCAATTAGGAAATGGGTCTATAAGAAAAAAATGAGAGAAGAAGTAGAGGTGATTAAGAAGATATGAAGAGAGTCATTACATACGGAACATTTGATTTATTGCATTACGGTCATATTAATCTTTTAAAAAGGGCAAAAGCTTTGGGAGATTATCTCATAGTCGCCCTTTCTACCAATGAATTTAATAAGCTAGAAAAGAATAAAGAATGTTATTTCGATTACGAAAAAAGAAAATCTCTATTAGAGGCTATCAGATATGTGGATCTCGTCATACCAGAAGAAAATTGGGATCAAAAAATCTCAGACATAGAAAAGTATCATGCTGATGTGTTTGTCATTGGAGATGATTGGCAGGGCAAGTTTGATTATTTAAGTGATTTGGGAATAGAAGTTGTTTACCTACCACGAACAAAAGAAATTTCAACCTCTAAGATAAAGAATGATTTGAATCAAGGAAACTAGGATGAAATATCAAGTCATACATGTAACAGGTGGTGTAAGGAATACCATGAGCGGGGTACAAAGTTTTATAAAGAATCATATCCCAACTGATGATCAAGAGTTTGAATATATGGTTGGCGAATCAAATGGTGACGCTCATTTCCCATTTAATCAATACCTAGATGAAAAAGAAATCAAACGCATTGTATTTCCAGCTCTACAGATTTCTAAACTATTTGCCTATGCAAGAGAGTGCCGACACTTTTATGAAAGGAATAAGATTGATATTCTCCATGTCCATAATCCTATAACCGCTTTTATACATAATTACTATGCTCGAAAAAATGGTGTCCCAGTTAGGATTTACCACAATCATAGTAGCCAATTCTCAGATACTTGGTTAAAAAGTATTCGCAATCGATTTTTGGTCTTTCTAGCCTTGAAAAATGCGACCCATCGTATCTCTTGTGGCCAATTAGCTGGACTGAAAATATTTGGAAAGAAATCATTTCAAATCCTTCCAAATGCAATTGACATCAACAAGTATCGGTTTTCTGCAACTTTTCGAGAAGAAATTCGCAAAGAGTTTCATATAGCTGAAGATCAAAAAGTAGTTGGGATGATTGGTATTTTAAATCCCTTCAAAAACCAGAGTTTTTTGATTGAAATTGCTAAAGAAATGCCTGACATCACTTTTTTCTTTGTTGGTGAAGGACCTGATCGTTCAATTTTAGAAGAGAAAAGTAAGAAATTGAAGAATATCATCTTTACAGGAAAAAGAGAAGATGTTCATAAATTTTATTCAGCCTTTGATATTTTTGCCTTTCCGTCTTTGTATGAAGGATTTCCAATTGTACTAGTAGAGGCTCAGTGTTCTGGAGTCAATATTATCATGAATGAAACAATTGATCCAACAACTCAGATAGTTGGTGAACTCTGTACAGCTATGCCACTAGATAAGGCTAAATGGGTGAACTATATAGAAAAAATGCCTTTCAAGGAGAAGCAACGACAGCTGAATGAACACCTAAAGCGGTTTGACATTGAAGAAAATGTTCAAAATTTAAAAGAAATTTATAAGCAAGGTTTAAAAAGAGAATGATTAACTATTTAAAACCCTTACTTTTTAAAGTAAGTGATTTTACTTATAAGATAAATAAAATTATTCCAAAGAAAAGGAATAGAATTGTTCTGTATTCTAACTGGGGTTTCAGAGATAATCTTAGAACACTCTATCACTATTTGGTGGATAATGGCTATCAGGAAACATATGAGATTGTTTGCTCTTCAAATGATTTCTATCACTTAGAAAAAGAGAAGAATGTAAAGTATGTTTCTATTTATCGAGGTTTCTTTTATTTTTTAATATCTAAATATTTTTTCTATTCATTTGGCAAGTATCCTATAAAACCTGCTCCAAGCCAGATGGTTGTCAACTTGTGGCATGGAATGCCCTTGAAAAAAATTGGGAATCTTGAAGTTGGAATGGAAAAAATTGACTATAATTTCTTTACAAAATTAGTCTCCTCTTCAGAATTATTTACTCCAATCATGAAAGCTGCTTTTAATGCTAAAGATGAGCAGATGCTTCTTGTTGGCAATATTCGAAATGATGAACTCTTTAAAGAGACAAAAGAGAAGAAAATCATCTGGATGCCAACATACCGCAATTCTAAAAATTATCATGATAGCCAAGCAGCATTGATATTTTCTTTAGAAGAAGAGGACTTTCAAAACATTGAAGTACTACTCTCAAACTATGGGTATCAACTTTATATTAAACTTCACCCTCTTGAGGAATCTCAGTTACAATTCGAGATGAATGCTTCGACGATTCATCTATTGACAGAAGATATCATTAGTAAGCAGTATGGGACTTTATATACCTTTTTGGGCACAACCAGTGCATTAATTACAGATTATTCTTCAGTATTTTTAGATTATTATTTATTAAATAGGCCAGTTGCATTTACCATTAATGATTATGAGGAATACAAAGACAAACGTGGTTTTGTATTTGAAGATATTAAGAGTCTTATGGTGGGGAGTGTCATTTGTGATTCACACGACTTATTAGAGTTCCTAGAGAGTGTCATGAAATCTGAAGATATTCATATTGAAGAACGAAAAAAAATCAATAACAAGGTTAATGCCATTCAAAAAGATTTTACAAAGACACTTTTGGATGAAATTGGATTAAGGAAATAAGGTTAGGATAAAGAATGATTAGTGTAATCGTACCCGTTTATAATGTAGAAACTTATCTGGAAGAATGTTTAGACAGCATTCAAAACCAAACCTACACAGATCTTGAAGTCATTTTAGTCAATGATGGTTCAACAGATGGTTCACAAGCTATTTGTGAGCATTATTGCCAAACAGATAAGCGTTTCCGATTAATGAATCAAACCAATCAAGGATTAAGTGCTGCAAGAAATAAAGGGGTAGAAATATCAACTGGAGAGTATATTGTATTTGTAGATAGCGATGATGTTATTAAAATAAACTATTTAGAAAAGTTAATGCAATACATGACTGAGGATGTAGATATTGTAGAGTGTATATTTACAGTAAAGAAAATGGAATTTTTGGATGAAAATATTGAGACAACAACCATTATTTTTGAAGGAGATTCAAATGAGGCAGTTAAGTTTTTCCCAAATCATACTCTAAATGTTAATGCAGTTACTAAACTGTACAGAAGAGAGATTGTTGAAGCTGTTCCTTATATAGATGGGGTGATTTTTGAAGATGTTTATTGTGGAATTGGAATGTTAAAATATATTCGAAAAATCATTAAAATTGATTATAAAGGTTATTATTATCGACAACGTCAAGCTAGTATCATGCACCGAACCTTTACTCCTAAAAATTTAGATATCTTTACAGTAAGTGACAAACTATTAGAGATGTATTCTGATAGGGAAGAACTTCTTCCTTATATTGCCAGTTTCCTAGTTCATTTAGCTACAATGCATTATCAAGATTATATTCGAAAAGGAAATCCATATGCAAAAGTCTATAATCAAAAATTAGCAGAGTATGTAGCTATAACGAAGAAAAATCCAGAGTTAGCTAGAGCATCACGTTTGATTAGGCTCTATAACTTTTGCCCAAAATATTATAATTCAATTGTCTTCCCAGTCTATTATGCAATTTGGAAATTCAAAAATGGCATAAAAGAAGTAAAGATTGATGAATAAAAATAAATGTGAAGGAAATTAATTTATGATTAGCGTAATCGTTCCAGTTTATAACGTGGAAGAATATCTGGAAGAATGTCTAGAAAGTATTCAACATCAGACTTATACAGATATTGAAGTCATCTTAGTAAACGACGGTTCAACGGACAGCTCAAAAGAGATTTGTGAACGATTTTGCCAGGTAGATAGTCGCTTTAGATTGATTAATCAAGAAAACCAAGGACAAAGTGTCGCAAGAAATCGCGGTGTTAAAGAATCTGTTGGGCAATATATTATGTTTGTGGATAGTGATGATGTGATCAATACAAACGTGTTAGAAGTACTACTTCCTTACATGAAGACGGATGTAGATATCGTAGAATGTAGAATGACAAGAAATAAAGAAGACTTCTTTCTTAATAGGACTTCTACAATTGTATTCGAAGGAAACGCTAAAGAAGCAATTCTTAATTGTATTGAGTTTAAAGAAGTGAAGTTTTGTCCCGTTACAAAATTATATACAAGAGAAATTGTTGAAAAGATTCCATTTTTAGAAGGATATATTTACGAAGATGTTTTTACAGGAATCAATTATCTAAAGCATATTCGAAAAATAGTAGTTGTTGATTATATCGGTTATTACTATCGTGTTCGTCCCAATAGTACTATGACAAAATCCTTTAATGAAAAAGATTTAGATATTTTTAAAGTGGGAAATCAGTTAATAGATTCTTTTAAAGATGATGAAGATATGCTTCCTTATATTGGATATTTTATGTTTTATATAGGTCATGGACACTATTTAAAAGATGGGATAAATAAGAAGAATCCATATGTCGATTTATATGAAGATTTTATTCGAAACGCTGCTTTTATAGCAAAGCAATCCAAGGAAGTTGTCCAGAAATATCGTTTATTGCGACTGTACTTACTTGCTCCAAAATATTATACAACGATTACTCATCCCATTTATACAAGTATACAAAAGATTTGGATATCTACTAAAAAAGTAATGAATCATCTAAATGATAAATTACATATAGGAAAAAATTGATTGCCTGAATATATAGGGTAATACACTAAATTTTAAAGGAGATGTCAGAATAAAAATGATTAGCATTATCGTCCCCGTTTATAATGTGGAAGAATACTTGGAAGAATGTATAGAGAGTATAAGGCAGCAAACTTTCACAGATTTTGAAGTTATTTTAGTCAATGATGGATCTACTGATTACTCAAAAGAAATTTGTGAGGAATATTGTAGGAAAGATTCTCGTTTTCGCTTAATAAATCAGGAAAACCAAGGACAGAGTATTGCAAGAAATAGAGGCGTTGCTGAGTCTACAGGAGAATTCATCGTTTTTATTGATAGTGACGATATAGTAAAGTTTGATTTGTTGACACAATTAAAGAAGTATATGTCTGATGGAATTGATATTGTAGAATGTAATAGAACCGAAGATATTCAATATTTAAATTTAGAAAAAAAAGTAATTGATGTTAAAGAATTGGATTCAAATGAAGCATTATACCAATGTTTTAATCATGGAGTAAGTTGGAGCCCTGTCGCAAAACTCTATCGCCGTAAAATAGTGGAGAAAGTTCCGTTTTTAGAAAATTTAATTTATGAAGATTTTTATACTGGAATCGTCTCTTTAAAATATATTCATAAAATGAGAAAAATTGACTATATTGGTTATTATTATCGATATCATACTTCTAGTACGATGAATCAGACATATTCAGAAAAGAATCTTGATATTTTTAAAGTTGGAGAAAAATTATTAGAGAACTTTAGAGAAGATAATTGGTTACCTTATGTAGGGAATATGTTATTTTTAGTCGGTATTGGACATTTTAAAAAGTATAACATAAGAGTTGGACATCCATATTATCAGTTATATGTTGATGAGATTCATAAATATGCCGAAATAGCTAAGAAATCATCAGATATTTTTAAATCTAGTAAATTATTAAGATGGTATAGTTACTCACCAAAATATTTTTTAAGTGTATTTTATCCTTTATATTTAAGATATTTAGACATTCGAAAAAAATGGAAAATTTAATAGGAGCCTATTTATGATTAGTGTCATTGTACCTGTTTATAATGTTGAAGAGTATCTAGAAGAATGTTTAGATAGTATTCAGTGTCAAACTTATAACAATATTGAAGTGATTTTAGTCAATGACGGTTCAACAGATGCTTCAAAAGAAATTTGTGAGAGATATTGTAGGTTGGACAGTCGTTTTCACTTAATCAATCAAGCAAATAAAGGATTAAGTGGCGCTCGTAATCGTGGTATGACTGAATCTAAAGGCGAATTTATCACTTTTGTAGACAGCGATGATGTCATTAAAGACGATATGTTGGAGCAATTATTAAGGCACATGACTTCAGAAGAAATGGACATCGTAGAATGTTGGTATACAAATGATAAAAAAGAAATAGAAATCCCTTCTCCCGAGAATGTCAAAATAATTTTTCAAGGAAATGCTAAAGAAGCTTTAGTCTCTTTATGTGAAGATAATATTGTCCGTTTGAATGCAGTCGCTAAACTTTTTCGAAGACAAGTGATTCTCAATTTTCCATTTTTAGAAGGTCTATTTTATGAAGATGTGTATGGCGGAATGGGAATCTTAAAACAGATACATAAAATAGTGAAAATTGATTATACAGGATATTATTATCGCGTGCGTTCTGGTAGTATTATGAATCGCGAATTTAATTTGAAAAATTTGGATTTGTTTACTATTTGTGATAAAGTGGAACAACTATATGAAGGAAATGCTGACTTACTCCCATATGTACAGCGTCGCTTATTCCATTTAGTTTTGATGCACGTTGTCGACTATCGCATATTTGAGGGAAATCCCTATCAAGAAAAATATGTCGAGTATCTGAATCGTTACGCTAAAAGTTCAAGTCAATCATTATTAATGCGGGCCTATCGATTATTCCCTAAAAAGATTGTCTTTATTTCAAGAGTTGTTGGAGCCATTCAATGGAGATTTGAAAAATATATTGTAAAAAGATTTTGGAGAGGGTTGAAGTAGTATGAATTATTACTTAAAAGAATTTTACGCAGAAGCCAAACATGCAGGATCTAAAGCAAGATTAGATGCTGAAAAAATAATGCTAGAAGCAGGATATCAACCTTTTTCCCTAAATAATAATTCAAATCCCATCACTTTGACAAAAAATGATGTGTTAGTTCTTCAATTTCCATTATTATGGCATTCCTTAAAAAAACAAATTTTTACAAAATTTTTGAAAAATAGGACATTCAAAGCTTATTTGCTGATTCATGATATCGAGTCCCTGAGAAATAAAACAATCAAGTCATTTATAGATTTCAAATATTCCATTATCCATTTTTTACAAAATAAAACAGTCCTTGAAAAAGTCGATGGTATTATCGCCCATAACGAAAAGATGAAAGCAGAACTTGTGCGATTAGAAATACCGGAAGAGAAGATTGTTTCCTTAGAGATATTTGACTATTTGATTCCACATTATAAAGAGAAGAAAGCTTATGAAAAAGAAACTATTTTGTTAGCTGGAAATTTCGATATTCGGAAAACAAAATACGCAAGACAATTACCCGAAAAACCAGATTTTTCTATTTATGGCATTAACTTTGAAGAGGAGAATCTTCCTCACAACGTTCATTATCAAGGTGCTTTTTCTCCTAATGAACTCCCTAATCACTTGCATGGCGGTTTTGGGTTAGTATGGGATGGAGATAGCCCCCATACTTGTAGTGGGATGTATGGAGAGTATTTAAAGATGAATAACCCACATAAAGCTTCTCTATATTTAGCATCTGGTTTTCCGATTATTGTATGGAGCCAATCTGCCTTGGCTGATTTTGTACGGAAAAATCAATGTGGAATCATTGTTGATTCATTATTTGAAATTGCGGATTGTTTAAACTCTATTGATGAAGAAGATTATCAAGAATTGATTAAAAATAGTAAAATAGTAGGAGAGAAACTTCGTAACGGACATTTTCTAAAAACAGCTTTAGAAAAATGTGAAAGGAACTTGTAGAGTTTATGAAACTTCAAATCTTACAAAATAAAATGGCTCGCTATTGTCAAATTTTAAAATATTATGGCCTTAAACTAACATGTGTTTACTTTCTTGCACAAAAATCTGACAAGATGTTTTATGATTTTCGAAGAAAGATTCTTTTGGATTTTGTACTGAAATTACGAAAAGAAGCTCAAATAGATGATTCGAGTGATGAAAAAGAAGAAGAAACAACAGAATTTCCGAAAATGATTTGGACAATGTGGCAACAGGGAGAAGCGCAAATGCCTGATACGGTCCAGGCTTCAATGAAGACCATAAAAGACTTCGCCAAAAGAAATGACTGTAAATTTCATTTGTTAACAAACGACAATCTTGAACATTTTGTCAATATTCCAAAAGATATTACCGAAAAATATAAGAATAAAGAATTATCAGCTGCGCATTATTCCGATATTATTCGTTTTAGTCTCTTATACCAATACGGTGGAATTTGGATGGATGCAACCTTATTTGTATCTCCCTACGCCACGGTAAAAATGTTTGAAGGGGACTTTTTTAGTTTGAATCATCCACCGACATATCCTGAGCAAATGGAGCGAACGATTGGTGATTTTAAATGGTCAGGTTTTTTCCTAGCAGGACAAAAAGGAGGATCTCATTTCAAACATATTCGGGATTTATATCTTTACTATGTTCGTAAATACCCAGTTTTTATTCATTACCTGATGATGGATTATTTTATTTTGTCCGAATATACTTCAAATTCTGAATTTAGATTATTAGTAGATACATTGCCTGTTTTAGAAACTGCTGAGAGAATGTGGTTTTTAAGAGAACATGCAAATGATCCTTTTGATGAAAAAGAATGGGAAGATGTGTTAAAAACAACACCGATTATGAAAACGACTTATAAAATCAATAAAGAAGAGGTCGTTCCAGAAAGTTATCTAGATCAACTTTTGCAAGGAAAATTAAAGGAATAGATGAAATACACGAAAAAAAGTAGAACCGAATTTGCCACATTAAATACAAGTATAGCTCTTGCGTTGCAACCTTTTCAAGTCCTTCTTGGCTTTATCAATCGAACTATTTTTATCCATTTACTTGGGGTAACCTATCTAGGATTAAACAATTATTTGTCTAGCTTAGTTTCTATCCTGTCTTTGGCAGAATTAGGGGTTGCTGGAGCCATGAGCTATGCATTATATGGCCCCTTAGGTAGAGAAGAACATGGGAAAATCAATGCCTTTATGATTCTTTTCAAAAAATTATATAGAATCATTGGCTTTTCTATTTTTATATTAGGCTCTATACTTTCTTTATTTCTTCCTTATATGATAAAGGATTATACGGTAAATAGCGAAGTATATTTGATTTTTTCCCTCTTTGTTTTTAATTCTGCTTCTAGCTATTTTTTCTCCTATAAACGAACCTTGCTTTATGTCGATCAGCGTAATTATATGATGACTTTGATTGACTTTGTATTAAATACGCTTCGCGTATGCTTGCAAATCGGAATTTTATTCTTTACCAAAAATTATATCTTTTATCTATTAATCAGTATCATCATGAATTTTATAGGGAATATCATCATGTCGCGGATTGTAGACAGATTGTATGGTTACTTGTTTAAGAATGACATAACACCCATTAATCAGGAGGAAAAAGAAAAATTTATCCGAAATATCAAAGGAAATATAGTCGGTAGTATTGGAGAAACGATTGTTTTTCAAACAGATAGTATTCTAATGGCAAGTTTTGTTAGCTTAGCAGCTATAGGTATTTATGGGAATTATACCTATGTTTTAGGATTTCTTTCACTGATTTTAAATACTGTGATCAATTCAGTTGTTTCTTCCGTAGGTAACTTGGTCCATTCGGAATCTACGACAGTAGCAGATATGGTTAAATTCCTAAAAAAATTCCAGTTTATTACTTTTAGCCTGATTTATTTTGCTAGCTTAGGTTATTTAATGTTCATTCATCCATTTATGACTATCTGGTTAGGTGATAGTTTTTCATTTAATTATACGATTGAGATTTTGATCGTCCTTCATTTTTTCCTAACTTTTTATAGAAGACCGATTCTAACGTTGATTTCAGTTTATGGCTTAAGTTATGAGCAAAATAAAAAAGTCATTGTCGAAATTTTATTAAACATTTTCCTTTCGCTCTACTTTTTAGCGATTTTAGATTTAGGGGTATCTGGAATTTTATTGGGTACGATTTGTTCAACAGTCTTGACCTGTACATGGTATGAACCATATAGCGCCTTTAAGTATGGATTGAAAGCTTCCTCTAAGGACTTTTTTAAAACATTGTTACAAGATTTCACTGTCGCAGGGATGAGCTTCCTACTTTTGAGTTTACTGGATAACTACCTCTTAACTCAGCTAGATTTCATTCTCAGTTTGGCAATCAAAATCGTCCTTTATTTGACAGTATTGAGTGTCTACGTTTTCCTATTTAGAAATCATGAAGGCGGTAGACAAATCATTCTGATGATTCAAAAAGTATTAAAGTTGAAAAAATAAGGAGAAATCAATGAAGCGAATATTAGTTTGTGGTTTAGTTCCAGATATCGGTGGACTAGAAAAAATTGTGGTAGATTTTTACAATCATATCGATACCTCTGAATTTGAACTAGAATTTTTACTGCAAGGTCCTGAAAACGTTGAATTTAGTGATCATTTTAAGAAGCTTTGTCACAATCCTCTAGTCGTGCATAGAATTCCTAAGTTAAGACCTCATATCAAGCAAGCTTTAAGAGAATGGGATGATTTTTTTAAGAAAAATGCTCATCGTTATGATATCTTATGGTCCAATCAAAATGGCTTGACTCATTTAGAATTTTTAAAATTGGCAAAAAAATATGGGATAGAAAAAAGAATAGTACATGGACATTGTGCGACAGCAGATAAATTTTATCGCTTTGTTCATCCAGTCAATCGTCTTTTTGTTGGAAAATATGCGACAGATTTTTGGGCATGTGGAAAAGAAGCCTTGAATCATTTTTATCATGGTCGAGAACGAGATAAAGCTTTAGTGATTCATAATGCCATTGAGGTAGAAAAATTTTTATATGATGAAGAGAAAAAAGTTCAACTTCGGAAGGAATATCATATTCCAGAAGATTGTTTTGTTGTAGGACAAGTTTCTAGATTATATGAAAAGGCAAAAAACCAAAGTTTCTGTATTAAAGTATTTTCTGAATTAGTCAAAAAAGAACCGAATTCTCGCTTAGTTTTTATTGGAGGAGGAGATACTGAGTTTTTAGAAAACTTGGCAAAAGAATATGGAGTTGCAGATAAAGTCATTTTTACAGGATTAAAAACAAATGTTGGAGAAATGTTAAATTTACTAGATGTTTTCTTTTTTCCATCTAATTTTGAGGGATTACCGATTGTACTCATTGAAGCGCAAGCAAATGGCTTACCTGTTGTAACAGCAAATCATTTACCAGATGCAAGAATACTAGATAACTATGATAACAGTTTGTCTTTGAAAGATTCTCTTGAAGAATGGGCGAATAAAATTTTGTCAGTTAGAGATTATCGAGAGCTTGATACAGAAAAGGTGAAACAGCTGATAGATGAAAATGGCTACGAGATTGAATCAGCAACTAAACAGTTGGAGAAGTTATTTAATGAGTGACGGAAAGTTGATAGAGAGGGCAAGTGTGTCTTCTCTAATTTTTTTATTATGATTTAATAGTTTGAACACCATTTTATCCAGAAGTAAAAGCGGACAAAATAAAGAAGTCATGATATAATATAAAGTAGATTTTTATGTTATAAAACAAGAACTGTTTGGACATTATTCATTTGAAAACTCCTTGATGTTCAAACAATAGTAAAATAAAATAGGGGCTCTAAACCCTTGCTATGAAAGGAAAAAACTCAATGGCTACTATTCAATGGTTTCCTGGTCACATGTCTAAAGCTCGTCGACAGGTTCAGGAAAATTTAAAATTTGTTGATTTTGTGACGATTTTGGTTGATGCACGCTTACCTCTATCTAGTCAAAATCCTATGTTGACCAAGATTGTTGGTGATAAACCAAAACTCTTGATTTTAAATAAGGCAGACTTGGCTGACCCGGCAATGACCAAGGAATGGCGCCAGTATTTTGAATCACAAGGAATTCAGACGCTAGCTATCAACTCCAAAGAGCAAGTGACTGTAAAAGTTGTAACAGATGCGGCCAAGAAGCTCATGGCTGATAAGATTGCTCGCCAGAAAGAACGTGGGATTCAGATTGAAACCTTGCGTACCATGATTATTGGGATTCCAAATGCTGGTAAATCAACTCTCATGAACCGCTTGGCTGGTAAGAAAATTGCCGTTGTCGGCAATAAACCTGGTGTTACCAAGGGGCAACAATGGCTTAAAACCAATAAAGATCTTGAAATCCTAGATACACCGGGGATTCTTTGGCCTAAGTTTGAGGATGAAACTGTAGCTCTTAAGTTGGCTTTGACTGGAGCTATCAAAGACCAGTTGCTTCCTATGGACGAGGTGACCATTTTTGGTCTCAATTATTTCAAAGAACATTATCCAGAAAAGCTGGCTGAACGCTTCAAACAAATGAAAATTGAGGAAGAAGCGCCTGTTATTATTATGGATATGACCCGTGCCCTCGGTTTCCGTGACGACTATGACCGTTTCTACAGTCTCTTCGTGAAGGAAGTCCGTGATGGCAAACTCGGTAACTATACCTTAGATACATTGGAAGACCTCGATGGCGACGATTAAAGAAATCAAAGAACTCCTTGCTACTGTCAAGGACCTTGATAGCCCTATTATTTTAGATCTTGAAAAGGATAATCGCTCTGGAATTCAAAAGGAAATCAGCAAGCGTAAAAAAGCTATTCAGGCAGAATTGGATGAGGATCTTCGTTTGGAATCCATGCTTTCCTACGAAAAAGAACTGTATAAGCCAGGATTGACCATGATAGCAGGTGTTGACGAGGTTGGTCGTGGTCCTCTTGCTGGTCCTGTAGTCGCTGCAGCAGTTATTTTACCTAAAAATTGTAAAATTACAGGCCTCAACGACAGCAAGAAAATTCCTAAAAAGAAACATCTGGAGATTTTCCAAGCAGTTCAGGACCAAGCCTTATCAATCGGGATTGGTATCATGGATAATCAGGTCATCGACCAAGTCAATATCTATGAAGCAACCAAACTGGCCATGCAGGAAGCAATCTCTCAGCTCAGTCCTCAACCTGAGCACCTTTTGATAGATGCCATGAAGCTGGATTTACCCATTTCACAAACATCTATCATCAAAGGAGATGCAAACTCTCTCTCTATCGCCGC
The DNA here is from genome assembly GCA_905221285.1 of bacterium. Lineage (GTDB taxonomy): Bacteria > Bacillota > Bacilli > Lactobacillales > Streptococcaceae > Streptococcus. The sequence continues at coordinate 122,565 of CAJNCM010000004.1, read as the reverse complement.
GGCTTCTATAGTAGCCAAGGTGACACGTGATGAATTGATGAAGGAATTTGACCAGCAATTTCCCGGCTATGATTTCGCTGCTAATGCAGGATATGGAACAGCTAAACACCTGGAAGGACTGAAAAAAATAGGAGTTACCCCTATTCATCGGACCAGCTTTGAACCCGTTAAATCGCTGGTTTTAGGAGAAAAAGAAAGTTAAATTAGAAGGAATGATTATGGAGGAACAGTCAGAAACACTCAGTTCCAAGAAAGAATTTGCCTTTGCCTCGAGTACCATATTATCCCAAGTTGGACGAGGAATCATTGTTGGTCTCGTTGTTGGAATTATCGTTGGATCCTTTCGTTTCTTAATCGAAAAAGGCTTCCACCTGATACAAGGACTTTATCAAGATCAAGAGCATCTAGTGCGCAATCTTTTTATCATTGGTCTATTTTATTTAATAGTTTGTTGGCTCAGTGCGAAATTAACTCGGTCAGAAAAAGACATCAAAGGCTCAGGAATTCCTCAAGTCGAAGCAGAATTAAAGGGATTGATGACTCTCAACTGGTGGGGAGTTCTTTGGAAAAAATATATTCTAGGAATTCTTGCTATTGCCAGTGGACTTATGCTGGGGCGAGAGGGACCCAGTATTCAACTTGGAGCGGTAGGTGGTAAAGGAATTTCCAAGTGGCTTAAATCCAGTCCAGTGGAGGAACGCTCCTTGATTGCTAGTGGAGCTGCAGCAGGATTAGCCGCAGCCTTTAATGCACCAATTGCAGGACTTCTCTTTGTTGTAGAAGAAGTTTATCACCATTTTTCGCGCTTTTTCTGGGTGTCTACTCTCGCAGCTAGTCTCGTAGCAAACTTTGTCTCTCTGCTCATATTTGGGCTAACGCCAGTGCTAGACATGCCTGATAATATCCCTCTCATGACCCTAGATCAGTATTGGATATATCTCCTCATGGGAATTTTTCTCGGGCTTTCCGGTTTTCTCTATGAGAAAGCTGTGCTCAATGTTGGTCGAGTTTATGATTGGCTTGGTCAAAAAATCCATTTGGATAGAGCTTATTACCCAATTTTTGCCTTTATTCTCATCCTACCAGTCGGAATCTTCTTACCCCAAATCCTTGGTGGTGGAAATCAGCTGGTTCTTTCCCTAACTGAGCAAGATTTTAGTTTTCAAGTTCTATTAGCGTACTTTTTGATTCGCTTTGTTTGGAGCATGATTAGCTATGGAAGTGGCCTGCCAGGAGGAATTTTCCTACCAATTTTGGCACTTGGCTCCTTACTTGGTGCCCTAGTTGGTGTTATTTGTGTCAATCTTGGACTTGTCAGTCAAGAGCAATTCCCTATATTTGTCATTCTAGGAATGAGTGGCTATTTTGGAGCAATATCCAAGGCTCCCTTAACTGCTATGATACTCGTAACTGAGATGGTAGGAGATATTCGCAACCTCATGCCACTTGGTTTAGTAACCTTGGTCGCCTACATCATCATGGATCTACTCAAGGGGGCGCCAGTTTATGAGGCTATGTTGGAAAAAATGCTACCTGAAGAAGCGTCAGATGAAGGAGAAGTCACACTTATTGAAATTCCTGTATCAGACAAAATCGCTGGAAAACAGGTTCATGAACTCAATCTACCACACAACGTCCTCATCACAACACAAGTCCATAATGGTAAGAGCCAAACAGTTAACGGCTCAACCAGAATGTATCTCGGAGATATGATTCACCTAGTTATTCCAAAAAGTGAAATTGGGAAAGTCAAAGATTTGTTGTTGTAGTGATTTTTACATAATTTATGTTATGTAAAAAATAAACTTCTTAATTAAATATATTAGAAAACCGATTCTCAGCAATGAGATCGGTTATTTTTACATATAAGATATTTCACGTACAAATAATTGAGCTTTGGAAAAATAAGACTATAATTAAGTTAGAATTGATAATGCATAAAGCTAGAAAGGAGTTTACTGTATAAAATCTGTACAGTAAGATTAAAATCATGAAAAAGAAAACAATAGCAATTATACAATGTATTTTGTATCCCATAGCTCCTTACACAGCTCTTCAGTTAAGTAGAATGAACAGAAGTATCGTTACTGATAATCTCTTTTTTATTTTCCTTATTCTGTTGACTATTTCATTCTGGTTTAGTATTTGGAAACTAGAAAAAGCACTAGATAATGATTCACACTGAGTTTAAGACGTAATGTACACTCTTTGAAAAATGTACTTTATTTTAAGGTAGGATAAAGTACATTTTTTGAACTAGTAGCTTCGATGCTTAATGTACAAAATCAGCCCTTTTTAAACCCCTTGCAAGCCTAAAAACATTGATTTAATAAGGTTTTGAATTTCACTTTTGTTACAGTGTACATTTAAAAAAATCCAGTTAAAAAAAATCCAGTTTTCACTTTGATAAGGTACATTTTAGACAATTTTGGACGAAAAAAATTTTTTAGTTATTCAAAATTTAGATCCGTATTACACAGGTCTAAGTCTTTTTTAAAAAGCTCTATGACATCTTTCCGAAAAACTATAATTTTCTTGAAAAATACATAAGTCTATGCTATACTACTATATGCTATACTACTAGTAGACTTATTTATGGAGAAAATACATGAAACGTGAGATTTTACTAGAACGAATCGACAAACTAAAACAAATCATGCCCTGGTATGTTCTGGAATACTACCAATCTAAGCTGGCTGTACCCTACAGTTTTACAACCCTGTACGAATACCTCAAGGAATACGATCGATTTTTCAGCTGGGTTTTGGAGTCTGGGATTTCAAACTCTGATAAAATGTCTGATATTCCTTTATCTGTCTTGGAAAATATGTCTAAGAAAGACATGGAATCCTTTATCCTTTATCTACGAGAACGTCCTTTGCTGAATGCTAATACAACAAAGCAAGGAGTTTCTCAGACAACCATCAATCGGACTTTGTCAGCACTTTCTAGTCTTTATAAGTATTTGACTGAGGAGGTTGAAAACGATCAGGGGGAACCTTATTTCTATCGTAATGTAATGAAAAAAGTTTCAACAAAGAAAAAGAAAGAAACGCTTGCTGCCAGAGCTGAAAACATCAAGCAAAAACTCTTTTTAGGTGATGAAACAGAAGGTTTTCTAACTTATATTGAACAAGAGTATCCACAACAACTTTCAAATCGCGCTATCTCATCATTCAACAAAAATAAAGAACGTGATTTGGCCATTATTGCCCTTCTATTGGCGTCTGGCGTCCGCTTATCTGAAGCTGTTAATCTGGATCTAAGGGATCTCAACCTCAAAATGATGGTTATTGATGTTACCCGAAAAGGAGGCAAACGTGACTCGGTCAATGTCGCTGCTTTTGCTAAGCCTTATTTAGAGAATTATCTGGCCATTCGAAATCAACGCTATAAGACGGAAAAAACAGATACAGCCCTTTTTTTGACTCTCTACAGAGGTATTCCTAATCGTATCGATGCTTCCAGCGTTGAGAAAATGGTTGCTAAGTACTCTGAGGACTTCAAAGTCCGTGTAACACCCCATAAACTACGCCATACGCTAGCAACCAGGCTTTATGATGCGACTAAATCGCAAGTTTTGGTCAGTCACCAGCTAGGACATGCTAGCACACAAGTCACTGACCTCTATACCCATATCGTTAATGATGAACAAAAGAATGCTCTAGATAGTTTATAATTTTACGTATTTTAAATTATGTAAATAAATATCAAAAAAAGAAGCTGGTCCTACAACCAACTTCTTTTTGATTTATCCAACTACCGCTTCAGCGATCTCTTCACGGCTAATACCAGCGAAGTAGCGTGTGATATCAATGGTTTCTAGCGCCTTAAGAACATCTTCGCGTTCGTATTTCACTCCACGAAGAACATCTTCTACTGCAGCAACGTCTTCAATACCAAAGAAGTCACCATAAATCTTGATGTCTTGGATTTTTGATTCAGTAACATTAGCAAAGACTTCCACCTTACCACTAGTGAATTTTGTTCCACGACGGACGTTAAATTCAGGTGATTTACCGTAGTTCCAGTCCCAAGTACCAAACTTAGTATCTTTGATACGGTTAATTTCAGCTAATTCTTCATCAGAAAAAACGTATTCAGTCATCTCTGGGTACTCTTTTTTCATGTATTCCAAGAGTAAATCACGGAATTCTTCGACTGTGATTTTTTCTGGTAGTTCATTGACAATATTGGTGACACGAGCACGAACAGATTTCACCCCTTTTGATTCAAATTTATCCTTTGAAACCTTGAGGGCATTTGCTAGGACTGACAAATCAACGTCAAAGAGCAAGCAACCGTGGTGCATAATACGGCCATTGATATAGGCTTGGGCATTGCCACAGAACTTCTTACCATCAATCTCTAAGTCATTACGACCTGTGAACTCAGCTTTAACCCCAAGTTGAGCCAGGGTATTGATAACCGGAGTTGAGAAGCTCTTGAAGTCAAAAGCCTTGTTTTCATCTTCTTTTGAGATAATCGTGTAGTTGAGGTTATTTAAATCGTGGTAAACAGCTCCACCACCACTGATACGGCGGACCACCTCAATACCATTTTCTCGAACATAATCACGGTTGATTTCTTCGATAGTGTTCTGGTGACGACCAACAATGATAGATGGCTTGTTAATCCAAAGTAGGAAAATTTGATCCTCATCCAAAAGGTGTTTAAAGGCGTATTCTTCCAAGGCAATATTAAAGGCAGTGTCGTTTGAATGATTGATAATGTATTTCATGATATCCCTTTATACGATAGAGACTGGAAAACACCTTTCCAGTCTAATCTATCTTTCTTTTATTTTTTCTTAGGTGAATGGATGGCCATTCCTAAAACATCCGCAAATGCTTCGTACATCACTTCAGAGTAGGTTGGGTGTCCGTGGATAGTCTTCAGCATTTCTTCAACAGTAATTTCCATTTCGATAATGCTCGATGCTTCATTGATCAATTCTGCAGCTGCAGGACCGATGATATGAACACCAAGGATTTCTCCGTATTTCTTATCCGCAATAACTTTAACGAAACCTTGAGCTGCATCCGATGCAATAGCACGACCGTTAGCAGCAAAGTTGAACTTACCGATGGCTACATCGTATTTCTCACGGGCTTGTTCTTCTGTCAAACCTACTGCTGCTACTTCAGGAAGAGTGTAGATAGCTGCAGGAGTCAAATTCAATTTGGCAACAGCATGATTTCCTTTAAGGGCATTTTCAGCGGCAACTTCACCCATACGGAAAGCTGCGTGAGCCAACATCTTAGTACCATTAATATCACCTGGTGCGTAGATACCTGGAACAGAAGTTTCCATGTATTCGTTGACCTTGATACGACCACGATCCAATTCAAACTCAACCTCTCCAATACCTTCAAGGTCTGGCACACGACCGATTGAAAGAAGAGCTTTATTTGCAATGATATCGTCTTTTCCTTCAACTTTAATACGAAGTTGACCATTTTCTTCGATGATTTCTTGCAGTTTAGTACCAGTCAAGATGGTCATTCCTTTACGTTCAAGGATCAAGCGAAGGTTCTTAGAAACTTCTGAATCCATAGCTGGCACGATACGATCCATCATTTCGATAACAGTCACTTTTGAACCAAATGTCATGAAGGCCTGACCGAGCTCGATACCGACAACACCACCACCGATGATAACAAGACTTTCTGGTACTTCGTTCATTTCAAGGATGTCGTCGCTGGTCATGACAAGTGGAGATTCCATACCAGGGATGTTGATCTTGCTGACTTTTGAACCACCAGCAAGGATGATTTTCTTGGTTTCAAGTAATTCAGAGCCATTTACCAAGACGTTCTTGTCTTTAGTAATGGTACCAATTCCTTTATGAACAGTAACTCCGTAGCTACGAAGAAGACCAGCAACTCCACCAACCAAAGTATTGACTACCTTAGACTTGGTTTCAAGGAGTTTGTCCATATCAACAGTGAAGTTAGGATTTTCAATCACAATACCACGATTTGCAGCATGACCGATATTTTCAATAATTTCAGCGTTATGTAGGTAGGTTTTAGTTGGGATACATCCACGGTTCAAGCAGGTTCCACCGAGTTCAGATTTCTCAACAAGGGCAACCTTCCCACCGAGTTGGGCAGCTTTAATGGCTGCAACATAACCAGCAGGACCTCCACCAATCACAACGATATCAAAAGCATCATCGCTCTTACCATCATCGTTTGAAGCACTTGCTGTAGGTACAGGGCTAGCTTCTGGCGCTGCTGCTCCAGCTGTTGGGATATTTTCCCCTTCTTCGCCAAGGTAACCGATAACTTCCGTTACAGGGACTGTTTCACCGTCCCCTTTGAGGATAGCAATCAAGTACCCATCTTCTTCGGCTTCCAATTCCATGCTGACTTTATCAGTCATGATTTCCAAAAGGATTTCTCCTTCTTTTACAAATTCTCCGACTTTTTTATTCCATTGGACGATTTGTCCTTCTGTCATATCCACGCCGGCTTTTGGCATAATTACTTCTAAGGCCATGTCTTCCTTCCTTTATCTATATCTTAAAAATGAATACTCTTGTACTTAAATCAACATTGAGATTGGATTTTCAATCAATTCTTTCAAGTCTTTCATAAACTTAGCACCAGCCATACCATCTACGACACGGTGGTCAATTGTTAAACCAAGGCTCATGATTGGGCGAATCACAATTTCACCATTGACTACAACTGGCTTCTCGATTGTCGAACTCACACCAAGGATAGCTGAGTTTGGTTGGTTAATGATAGGTCCAAAGGACTGAACACCAAACATTCCCAAATTACTGATTGTGAAGGTTGAATTTTGCAGTTCACTTGGAGCCAATTTACCATCCAAGGTACGACCGATGACATCCTTGAAGGCTACAACCAGTTCTGAAAGACTCATCTTCTCAGCATTGTAAACAACAGGTGTCATCAATCCATTATCCATCCCAACTGCCATGGCAAGATTGACATAGTTGTGAGTGATAATGGTCTTGCCATCTTCTGTCAATGAAGCGTTGATGTATGGGTGTTTCATAAGAGTCTTAACAACTGCAAGTGAAAGAAGGTCTGTTACAGTAGTCTTCTTCCCAGTTGCTTCCATGATTGGCTCAAGAACCTTCTTACGAAGAGCCAACATTTCAGTCATATCAACTTCATAGTTGAGGGTGAAGGTTGGCGCAGTTAAGTAAGATTCAACCATACGTTGGGCAATAACCTTACGCATTGGTGTCATTGGAATACGCTCGATTTCACCGTATGGTGTTACGTTATCAGGAACTTCTTCCACTTTTTCAATCTGAGCAGGAGACTTGATGGTATCGTTTTCGATATTTTCAGGAAGCAAGGCCAAAACATCCTTCTTCATGATTTTACCACGATGACCGGTTCCTTGGATTTCCTGCCAAGCAATATTATGTTCGAGGGCAATTCGTTTTGCAAGTGGCGAAATGCGAACCACGTTTGTGTCTTTATAAGTTTCCACGTCTTCTTTGTGGACACGACCGTTTGCACCTGAGCCAGAAACGTCGTAGAGGTTGATCCCTAAATCATCCGCTAACTTTCTAGCCGCAGGAGTCGCTCTTAGCTTGTCATCAGCCATGACCTCTCCAATTCTATACTAAGATATTAAGGACGAAGAGCTCCGTACCTAAAAGATACAAAGTTTCTCGTCAGCTTTATTTTGTTTACATAACTTATCTTATGTAATTCTATTCTTTGTTATATGTTTTACGAATGGCATCTTTGATGCTTTCAACGGTTGGAATCATTGCATTTTCTAGGTTTTGTGCATAAGGCATTGGCACATCTTCTCCTGCGCAACGACGGATTGGTGCATCTAGATAGTCAAATGCTTCCGATTCTGAAATAATAGCTGAAATCTCTCCGATATAGCCGCTTGTTTTATGGGCATCGTTAACCAGAACAACTTTACCAGTCTTCTTAACTGAGTTAATGATAATCTCCTTATCAAGCGGAACAAGGGTGCGTGGGTCAACAATCTCAACAGAAATTCCTTCTTCTGCTAATTCTTCAGCTGCTTGAACCACACGGCGAAGCATTTTTCCATAAGTAACAACTGTTACATCCGTACCTTCACGTTTGATTTCCCCAACTCCAAGTGGAATCGTATAGTCTGGATCAACTGGTACTTCCCCTTTTTGGTTAAATTCTGACTTGTACTCAAGGATAATAACAGGGTTGTTATCACGGATAGAAGACTTAAGCAGTCCTTTCATGTCCGCAGGCGTACCTGGTGCTACAACCTTAAGTCCTGGGATATGAGTGAACCAAGACTCTAGAGATTGTGAATGCTGGGCTGCAGAACCAACTCCGTTACCAGCTGCACAACGAACAGTCATTGGAACCTGACCTTTACCACCAAACATGTAACGTGTTTTAGCAGCTTGGTTGACGATATTGTCCATGGCAATAACCGAGAAGTCCATGAAGGTCATATCAACGATTGGACGAAGTCCTGTCATGGCTGCTCCGGCTGCTGCTCCAGAGATGGCAGCTTCAGAAATAGGACAGTCACGAACACGTTCTGGACCAAATTCTTCAAGCATTCCAACAGAAGTTCCGAAGTCTCCTCCGAAGACACCGACGTCTTCTCCCATCAAGAACACATTTTCATCGCGACGCATTTCCTCAGACATAGCAAGGATAATGGTGTCACGGAAGGACATTGTTTTTGTTTCCATTTTATCTCTTTCTCCTTAGTCTGCGTAAATATCTTCAAAGGCTGATTCAAGCGGTGGGAATGGACTTTCTTCTGCAAATTTAACAGAAGCTTCTACTGCTTCCTTGACTTGCGTTTGGATTTCTTCCAATTCTTCGGCACTTGCAATAGTGTTTTCAATGAGGTACTTGCGAAGGTTTTCGATTGGGTCTTTTTGTTTCCACAATTCCACTTCTTCGCGGGTACGATATTTACCAGGGTCAGATGATGAGTGACCAAGCCAGCGATAAGTAACACTTTCAATCAAGACTGGACCATTACCACTGCGAACATGATCTACAGCTTTCTTAAATCCTTCATAGACGTCGATGACATTGTTACCGTCTTCGATGAACATTCCAGGAATTCCATAAGCGGCGCTACGTTGATGGATATGCTTCACATTAGTCATTTTCTTGATATCCGCAGAGATACCGTAACCGTTGTTGATGCAGTAGAAAATAACTGGCAGGTTCCAGATAGAAGCCATATTTACTGCTTCGTGGAAAACACCTTCGTTGGTCGCACCATCTCCAAAGAAGCAGACAACGATTTTTCCAGTATGTTGCATTTGCTGACTGAGGGCTGCACCAACAGCGATTCCCATACCACCACCTACGATACCATTGGCACCAAGGTTACCAGCATCAAGGTCAGCGATATGCATAGAACCACCTTTACCTTTACAGGTTCCAGTATATTTACCGAGGATTTCAGCCATCATTCCGTTGAGGTCAATTCCTTTGGCAATAGCTTGTCCGTGACCACGGTGGTTTGAGGTAATTAGATCATCTGGATTGAGAGCCAACATAGCACCCACGTTAGCCGCCTCTTCTCCAACAGAAAAGTGCGTCATTCCTGGCACTTTCCCTTTCTTTACTAATTGCGCAATTTTTAAGTCCATACGACGGATTTCTTCCATCTTACGGAACATCTCTAGCAAAAGATTTTTATCTAAAATTGACATCTTCTTGCCTTTCTAAGTTTCTTCTTACCTTACTATTTTACCGTTTTTGACAAATACTGTCAAAGTTTTTCTAAAGAAAATTTCACAAAATAAAAAAGAAAACCCCATTGGAATAAGGGATTTCCTTATCAAGAATATTTTTTCACAAACTTTTTAGCGTTTATATTTTTCTAAAGATTCAAATCTCTTCATAATCACAGTTAAACGCCAACGGTAGAGAACTCCACTCACAACCAAACTAATAATCAAGCCGATCCAGTAAGAATAAGCTCCAAAATCTGTTAGGGAATCAAATACCATAGCCACTGGGATTGCTACTCCCCAATAGCCAACCAAACCAAGGTAAAAAGGAATAACTGTATCCTTATAACCCCGTAAAATTCCCTGAAGCGGTGCCGCAAAGGTATCTGCTAATTGGAAGAAAAGACTATAAGTCAAAAAGCGCGCTGTCAAATCGATAAATTCTGGGTCGTTGCCATAAAGACTGGCCACATTTCCCCTAAAAATGTAAAGGAAAGATAAGGTGAAGGCCGCAAAAATGAGGGCTGTCCATCTTCCTAAACCAATATAAGTTTTTGCATCATCAAATCGCTTGGCTCCCACTTCATAGGAAACGACAATAGCCATAGCTGATGAGATACTCATAGGAAAGGCGTACATAAGACTTGAAAAGTTCATGGCTGACTGGTGACTAGCGATAATCAAGGACGAGAACTTAGCCATAATCAAGCCAACCACGGAGAAAATAGCCACTTCTGCGAAGACAGTTCCCCCAATTGGCAGACCTAAACGAACTCCTTCCTTGATTTTATCCATATTAAGAGGAATGCGTTTCTCAAGATGTAAGGCTTTGAGCTTCTCCTGTTTAAATAAAACCAGAACAGAAATCCCAAGTAAGACCCAGTAGGCCAAGGAAGTACCTAAACCAGCACCAGCACCTCCCAGTTCTGGAACACCAAAGGCACCGTAAATCAAGAGATAGTTAAATCCGCTATTGAGAGGGAGTAACAAAAGCATGAGATACATGGACAGTTTGGTCAAGCCCAGCGAATCCAGCAAGGAACGAATGACACTAAAAAGTAACAGGGGGATAATTCCGATAGATAAAAACCAAAGATAGCGAACCGCTACTGCCGCCACCGGTGCTTCTAGTCCAATATGATTCAAGATTGGTGGTGCCAAGAAAAGCACCATCCCCAGCAAGACCACAGATAGACCCAAGGCCAAATAGATGAACTGGTAAAAATCGGATGCAACTTCTTCCTTTTTGCCTCGACCAAGATGGTGACCAATGATGGGCACCAAAGCTGAAACAATCCCTGTTAGGAAAGTAAAGAAAGGATTCCAGATACTGGTTGCCATAGACACACCAGCCAAGTCCATAGTATTGTATTGACCTGTCATAGTCGTATCAACAAAGGATGCAGAATAATTGGCAAATTGATAAATCAGGATAGGGAAAAATATCTTTAAAAATAAGATAAACTTATCTTTAAAATGATGGGTTTGGTACATATAAGCTCTCTATTCTTTTTGTTTACAGAGCAGACTCCCACCTAGTTTTGATAGACGATTTGTCCCTTACAGATGGTGTATTTAACCTGCCCTTTTAAGGTTTCACCGATGAATGGTGAATTAGCTGCTTTTGAAGCAAAATGGGAGTCCACAAGACGGTCAGCCTTAACATCAAAAATAGTGATGTCCGCTGGGCCATTCTCAGCCAAGTAACCTGCTTCAAAGTTGTAAAGCTTGGACGGGTTGTATGTCATTTTTTCGAGTAATTCCATCAAGCTTAACTCACCAGCTTCGACCAAATAAGTCAATCCAAGAGATAGAGATGTTTCTAAGCCAGTCATACCAGATGGCGCTTTGGTAATATCTTCGACATTTTTCTCATCTGCATGATGAGGCGCGTGGTCAGTCGCGATAACTGTGATGACACCTGACTTGAGACCTTCAATCACGGCACGACGGTCTGATTCCAAACGAAGCGGTGGATTCATCTTAGCATTGCTACCTTGTGTCAAAAGAAGTGCTTCTGTCTTAGAGAAATGCTGTGGCGCTACTTCTGCTGTGACTTGCGCGCCTAGCCCTTGAGCAAACTCAACTACTTTGACACTTTCTTCCTTAGACAAATGCTGAATATGGACATGAGCCTTAGTTGCATAGGCAATCATGACATCACGCGCCATCATAGCGTACTCAGCCACCCCAGTCGCACCGCAGATATGGAAATGTTCTTTAGCGATATTTTCATTAAAGCCAAGAACACCGTTCAAACCTGGATCTTCCTCATGAAGACTAATAAAGGTATTAAGCTTTTTAGCTTCCTCCATGGCTTCCTTGACAACTTTACTGCTCTCAAGCGGAATACCGTCATCAGAAAAACCAACAGCTCCAGCTTCTAAGAGTGCTTTAAAGTCAGTCAAATCTTGCCCATTAAAATTCTTAGTAATGGTCGCAACCGTCTTAACATTAATCTTCTCTTTGGCAGCTGACTGGAGAACTTCTTGCAAAGTCTCCACGTCTGAAATGGTTGGACTAGTATTAGCCATCATGACAACCGTGGTAAAACCACCTGCAGCGGCTGCTAGGGCACCAGTATGGATGTCTTCCTTGTGGGTCTGACCAGGTTCACGAAAATGAACATGGATATCAACCAAGCCAGGAGCAACTACAAGACCTGTGGCATCCAGGATTTCTGCGCCTTCTTCTTTAATTTCAGGCGCAATTTTGATAATCTTTCCATCTTCAACCAAGACATCACACACTTGATCCAAACCAGACTTGGGATCCATAACACGACCATTTTTGATTAGTAGCATCTGCTTTCTCCTTTATTCATAAAAATCAACTTGGGTATCCAACAATTTATCCCCATCATAAACAAACTTAGCTGAAAAGAAGGGTTTGTCCTCTAAAAGCCACTCAACAAAGGTATGGTCACCTTCCCAAGTCGGCTTGCTCAAAACCTCATCATAAGGAACCCATTCCAGCGTCCCCTCATTGCAGTCAATCAAATCCCCCTCGAACTCCGTCACCTTAAAAACATAGGTGTACCAGTCTAAATCTGGTGTAAATTCAGGAAAAGTGATGACACCTTTTAGAACTGGCTTGGCTTTGAGCCCTGTTTCCTCAAGGATTTCACGCGCCGCGCATTCCTGAGGTGTCTCTCCTCGCTCTAGCTTACCACCCACACCAATCCATTTTCCTTCATGAACATCATTTGGCTTCTTATTACGGTGGAGCATAAGCAGTTCTTTCCCGTTATCAATGTAGCAAATCGTCGCTAACTGAGGCATATTTTCTCCTTATCTAAGCCAATCGATTGGCTCTTGTCCTGTTTCTTTTAAGAATGCATTGGCCTTGGAAAAAGGCTTGGAACCCCAAAATCCTCTATAAACTGACAAAGGACTGGGATGGGCTGATTCGATAATCAAGTGATGAGGATTGGTAACTAAGGCCTTCTTCTTGCGTGCATAAGCTCCCCAGAGTACAAAAACGACTTGTCTATCTAGATGATTGACCACCTGAATCACAGCATCCGTAAAAGGCTCCCATATCTGCCCAGCATGACCATTAGCCCGTCCAGCCGGAACTGTCAAACAAGCATTAAGAAGTAAGACTCCTTGCTCAGCCCAAGCTGTCAAATCATGAGATTTCTTAACCCCGATATCATCTGACAATTCTTTCAAGATATTTTGCAAGGATGGTGGAGCTGGGATAGAGTCCGGTACTGAAAAACTCAAGCCCTGCGCTTGACCTGGCCCGTGATAGGGATCTTGCCCTAGAATCACCACCTTAACTTCTTCAAGCGGTGTTGTCAAGAGAGCCTGAAAAACCTTTTCCTTGGGTGGATAAATAGTCCCCTGAGCATAGACCTGATTCATAAACTGATTGATTTTCCCGAAATAACCCTCAGGTAATTGCTCCTTAATCAAAGCATGCCAAGACGAGTGTTCCATAGCCGACTCCTTCGTTTTTACTGCCTCTATTATAGCAAAAAGTGGCTGTCTAAACCACTTTTTACAGTTTATCTAAACAATCCAGCAAGTCTCGGTAAGAATGGACTTCGTAGGTTGGCTGGGCTTGTGTGGGATTTTCGAGTTGATGAGGATTGTACCAAATCGTGTCAATCCCAGCATTATTGCCGCCTTGAATGTCGGCGGTTAGAGAGTCTCCAATCATCAGCGTCTTTTCTTTGCTAAAACCTGCAATCTGTTGACCAATTTTTTCATAAAAAAGAGCATCCGGCTTTTGTGTTTGCAGCTGTTCAGAGATAAAGACTTGATTGAAATAAGGTGCCAGACCAGATTGAGCCAAACGCCCTGTCTGAATGGCAGTAATGCCATTTGTCGCAGCATACAAGTCATAATCACGCTCGATGAGGCTGTCCAAAAGTTCATGAGCGCCAGAAATCGTTTGTCCCTGTTGGGCTAAGTAAAATTGGTAACGTTGGGCTAGAAAACTACCATCTTTCTCCAGTCCAAAATGAGAAAATAAACGAGAAAAGCGCGTGTTAACCAGCTCTTGTTTACTAATTTTCTTTTGCTCCAAATCCTTCCAGAGAGCCTTGTTCATGGGAACGTAAAAGTCTTTGTAGGCCTGAATATCTGCAACCCCTTCTTCTTTTAGAAGTTGCGTCAAAGCCACATCCTCAGCAGCATCAAAATCAAGAAGAGTGTGGTCAAGGTCGAAAAGTAGAAATTTGTAGGACAATTTGAGAGTTTTCCTTTCTGAAAAGAATTATGAATATTATAGCATAAAGTAAGAAAGCCATACCAATTTATTCCATCTATTTGACATACAATTATCGCAACTAAAGGCTACAAGTATACTTATAAATCACTCTTCTAGACTTTTGATTGTCAAAATCTTTCAGAATAGAACAATTCTATCTATCGAATATCCTAACTTCATAAATATCTATGCAATTCTAAACCTAGAATTCCTATAAAATAGATGTTTTTGCACTATTCTAAGTCATTGATTGCTTTAAATCTTAATTTTTGAAGAATTCTAAAGCTAGAATAGTCCCATCACAATCAGTTTTGAATTATTATACTCAATGAAAATCAAAGAGCAAACTAGGAAACTAGCCGCAGGCTGTACTTGAGTACGGCAAGGCGACGTTGACGTGGTTTGAATTTGATTTTCGAAGAGTATTAACAATTTAGAAACGCTATGATTCCACTCCTTTTACATTAAAAAGGAACTGCATAAAGCAATCCCTTTCTGATTTTGAAATTATTTACTTAAAATTTGATAGTTGAGATAATCAATAACTCACCTATAAAAGAAATGATAGGATGATTCCTTATTTATTGATTTCAAGCTCCGACAACTGTGTTTGAATAACTGACAGTTCTGCACCAGCCTGAAGAAGAGCAGCTGCAGTATAGGCACCTTCTACAATTGGAACCCTATTGATCATGATACTTTTATCACTGAAATCAGCCACCATTTCTAAGTTCATTTTAGCAGAACCTAGGTCAAAAAAAGCTAATAAAGTATCTGCTGGATTTTCGGAAACAACCCTATCTACTTGATCAAAACTCGTTCCAATTCCTCCATCTTCGGTTCCTCCTACATAAGTAATCGGAATATCTTTAGCTACTTCACTAATCAGTTCAACGACACCTTGTGCAATGTGTTTAGAATGTGAAACGATAACAAGACCAATACTTCCCATTAAACCACCCCAGTTTCTAAAAGAGCAGTAAAGAGTAATCCTGATGAAAATGATCCAGGATCAATATGTCCAAGAGAACGTTCTCCTACATAAGATGCCCTTCCTTTAGTTGCAAGTAAATCTTTGGTAGCATTCACTAGCTTATCAATAACCTCTTGAGTCAATTGGCCTGCAGACAAAGCAGCAATAACAGGAGTCCAAACATCAACCATTGTCTTTTCTCCAACTTCTGCTTTCCCACGTTTGACAATCATATCCAAACCGCTTTGTAAGATTTCCTCTATTTTCGAATTTGAATCAGCCTTGGCCATGCCCATAAAAGCAGAGCCATACAAGGGACCAGAAGCACCGCCTACCTTGCTCAGTAATTGCATTGAGACAAGTTTAAACACATCACTGCTTGTTTCAAATTGCTTTCCTTCTAAGTTTTCCATAACTGCAGCCATTCCACGCGCCATATTTCCACCGTGGTCTCCATCTCCTATAGGGGTGTCTAGCTCACTAAGGTAATCTTTCTGTTCTTGAATCTTTTCATTAAAAAGCTTCATCCATTCAAGAGCTTGTTCAACATTCATGCGACATATCCTCCTTGAGTTTTACCAAGCTGGGGTAGTAACAGGTGTATTTAGAGCATCCAACCACTCATCATCTGCCAATCGAATCAATGTTAATGATAATCCAGCCATATCGATTGATGTCATATAGTTTCCAATTTTCTTAAATGCCAACTCAACACCTTTTTCATGGAGTAATTTAGCCACATCATTTGCAAATACGTATTGCTCCATAAGAGGAGTGCTTCCTAAACCATTGATGAGAAGGCCATAGCGTTCTCCAGCTTTAAGTTGGAAACCTTCAGATAACTTTTCAACCAATTCTGAGGCCAATTGTGCTGAGGGTTGCATCTTCTCTTTCTTATATCCCGGTTCACCGTGGATACCAACTCCGTATTCAAATTCATCATCTTCTAGAACAAAACCTGGTTTGCCAACTTCTGGAACAGTAGCGCCAGATAGAGCTAAGCCAATTGTTTTAATTTCTAAGACAAGTTTGTCGGCCAAGTCCTTCATTTCAGATAATGTTTTACCAGAACGAGCCGCATCACCCAAAATTTTATGGACTAATATAGTACCTGCGACACCTCGACGACCTTGGGTATAGAGACTATTTTCAACCGCAATATCATCATCGACTACAACACTTGCTACATCAATACCTTCCATTTCAGCAAGTTCTTGTGCAATTTCAAAATTCATGATGTCCCCAGAATAGTTCTTGATGACCATGAAAACTCCAGCACCTTCATCAGCCGCCTTGATGGCTTCTAAAATTTGGTCCGGAGTAGGTGAAGTGAAGACTGCTCCACAAATGGCAGCAGACAACATTCCATCTCCTACAAATCCAGCATGACTTGGTTCATGTCCTGAACCTCCACCTGAAATGAGTCCAACTTTTCCTGTCTTTTCTGCCTTTCTAACGATGACATCAAAACCATCTAAGCGTTCTACCAAGTCATCATGCATGAATGACAACCCCTGCAACATTTCATCAACAACCTGTGTCGGTTCATTTATAATTTTTTTCATGAGAAACTCCTTTCGGCATTTACCTTTGTTTTCGCTTTCATTATATATTTTTTATTGCTGGATGATAAGGGACAGATTCTATTATTTGTCCCCTTTTAAACCCGTTTAAAACATTTTTTTGGTAAAATGAAGTAAGTAAAAGAAAGGCTTCCTATGGCATCATCACTCATTACAAAAAAACGAATTGCCAAGGCATTTAGAGATCTATTAGCTACTAGAGAATTTGACAAAATTTCCATTGTGGATATCATGGAATCAGCTGGCATTCGTAGACAGACCTTTTATAATCACTTTCTTGACAAATATGAACTGCTAGACTGGATATTTGAAAATGACTTAACCGAGTATATCACCAATAACTTGGATTTTATTTCGGGCCAAAAACTATTACAAGAATTATTTTTTTATTTCGAACAAGAGCGTGACTTTTATATTCAACTTTTTGATATTCAAGGGCAAAATAACTTCTATGACCAATTTATCAGCTACTGTCGCTTGCTTGTATCAAAAATTTTAAGAGAATACGGTCAGATTGATATCGATTCATCTGCTTATACTTGTTTTTTGTTAGACTATCATTCACATGCTCTAGCAGAAATCGTGAAGGCTTACGTCAATAAAAAAAGTCCAGTTCCACAACCAGACTTTCTAATCATGACAATTATTGGAAAGAGACCACAATGACATTTATTTCAAATCATAAACAGAAAATTATTTCAAGTTACATTTCGGCAACTGTCAGCAGTCATCCTAAATTAGAAAAGCACCCTACCTTACCATTAGTCTATCAAAAAAATCGTAATCCTCATCAGGTTCCAATATTGGCGGGTGGAGGTTCAGGACACGAACCTGCTCATATTGGATATGTGGGAAAAGGAATGCTTACCGCTGCTATCTATGGCCAATTATTTACTCCTCCTACAAGAACTGAAATCTTAGAGTCCATTCGTTTTTTAAACAATGGTCACGGTGTCTTCATCATTGTAAAAAATTTCGAAGCAGACATCAAAGAATTTAGCTCGGCCATTAATACTGCTAGACAAGAAGGAATTAAGGTCGGCTATAGTCTAGCACACGACGATATTTCTATTGAACCTCACAATAGATTTCAAATTAGAGGAAGAGGACTTGCAGGGACTATTTTACTTCATAAAGTTCTAGGATATGCAGCTCAAAATGGTGCCGACATCGAGCAACTAACTGATTTAGGTCATCAACTTGCTCCCGAAATCGCAACAATTGGCTTTGCAACGAAATCGGCTAGTCTCCCCCAAGCCACCCTTCCACTATTTAACTTAGAAGAAGGAAATATTTCTTATGGTATTGGCATACATGGCGAAGAAGGCTATCGTATCGTCCCATTCCAATCATCGGAAATCCTGGCAAATGAAATTATAAGTAAATTAAGATTGCACTATCATTGGAAAAAGGGTGATCAATTTATATTGCTTGTAAATAATCTAGGCACTACCAGCAACTTAGAAATGGGCATATTTATCAATGATATCCTTCAACTCTTAGAAATTGAAGGAGTCACTATTACCTTTATAAAATCAGGAACATTTATGACCAGCCTAGATATGGCAGGTATATCCGTAACTCTTTGCCCCGTAAAAAATAAACAGTGGTTAGAAGCGCTCAATGCTCCAACGACAGCTTTTGCATGGTAATTTGCTTGTATAACTCAAAAGGGCTACATCACTTGATGGCTCTTTGCTTTTATCTTACGTTTAAAAGAACTCATTCTTTCTATTTCAAATAGGCCATCTATCCCTTACAATTCTTCCGATGAGCTTTGAGCTTTTTCGTAGCCCAATCATAGTGACTGGAAGTGCTACTGACAAAGTAGGAACCTAGACTTGTTCCTCCCGTCCACTTATAGACACCTTTGGTAAAGAGGTCGTCATTGCTAAAAACTTCTATCAATTCTAAAACCTCCCTATGTGATTGTTCTAGGAGTCTAGTCGCCTCTTCTAAGGAGGTTTTCTGGTGCTTATTCCAAAAAGCGACATTCATTTCTCCATAAGTTTTCCAATTATAAAGTTCAGGGAGAAAAGGCCTTTCGTGACCTTCTTGATTAGAATGTACCCAAGTCAAAAGTAACTGATGCCATTCATAGAGATGGATCAGAACATCTCTTAGATTTTTATCTCTTTTCCAGTGCGATTCCTTTTTCTTTTGGTCTTTTGAAAAATCAAATGGAGTCTGTAGCTCATCTTCACTTAGTTGAGAGATAAAGAGGTTGAGCTTTTCATAGTTTTCCTTAGAGGTCAGCATTATCCCCTCTTTTGTTTTTGGTCTAGGCACAGGAGGTCTCCCTTCATATTGCTAGTTAATATGAGAATTTTTTTCCTTTAAATCTCTATAACTTATCCTTTAATTTCTCAACAAAGAGATAAGCTGCTGGACAGGTCAAAGTATTCTTAATCGTCAAATGGTTGATTTGATGGATCTTTTTGCGATCTGTATGGGGGAACTCTCGGCAGGCCTTGGGACGAACATCATAGATGGAACAAAGATTATCTCCTCCTAAAAAGGGGCAGGGCATTGATTTGAAAACCTTATCCCCATCTTCATCTACCTGAAGGA
Organism: bacterium; assembly: GCA_905221285.1. GTDB lineage: Bacteria > Bacillota > Bacilli > Lactobacillales > Streptococcaceae > Streptococcus. The sequence goes on along the minus strand of CAJNCM010000004.1, from coordinate 103,019 downwards.
ATTCAGCTTCAAAAGCAGGTAATTTCATCTTAAAGTACTTGGCGATTCGTGTAATATCTGCTTCCTTGAAGTCGGGCCCCAATGTCTTGCAACAGTTGGCACAGGCCGTACAATCAATCTCCGTAAAGACTTCTTGGTGAATCTGCTGGGCTATCTTGTCTAGGTTTTTAGGAGGTTTTTTCTTTAAATTGGCTAAAACTTTACGGTGCTCCTTCTGCTTTTGTAAGGCCAGCTGGTGGTAGTACTCAATATCAATTTCTTTAGACATAGTTTCTCTCTTATTCTAATTACTTTCCCCTATTATACCATGCCTCTGAACCATTGAAAAGTGGACTTTACAAGACTATACTATTCCCGAATGTATCAAAAAACCTTGCAACTAGGTTACAAGGTTAATGAAATTAATCAAAGTTAACGTATTCTTTTTGAAGTTCAAGGACTTCTTCCATTGTTGAACACTCTGTAAGGGCACGGTTAGCGTACTCTTCCATCTTAGCAGTATCCAATTTCTTCATCAAGCTACGTGTACGAAGTACAGATGTTGCTGACATAGAGAACTCATCCAAGCCCATTCCGACAAGAAGTGGAACAGCTTTTTGGTCACCAGCCATCTCACCACACATACCAGCCCATTTACCTTCAGCGTGAGCTGCCTTGATAACGTTGTTGATCAAGCGAAGGATTGATGGGTTATATGGTTGGTAAAGATATGAAACTTGTTCATTCATACGGTCTGCTGCCATTGAGTATTGGATCAAGTCGTTTGTACCAATTGACATGAAGTCTACTTCTTTTGCAAATTGGTCTGCAAGCATTGCTGCTGCAGGGATTTCAATCATGATACCAACTTGGATGTCATCCGCAACTGCAACACCTTCAGCAAGAAGGTTTGCTTTTTCTTCTTCATAAACTGCCTTAGCTGCACGGAATTCTTTCAAAAGGGCAACCATTGGGAACATGATACGCAATTGACCATGAACAGAAGCACGAAGAAGGGCACGGATTTGTGTACGGAACATTGCATCTCCAGTTTCAGAAATAGAGATACGAAGGGCACGGAATCCAAGGAATGGGTTCATTTCATGTGGCATATCGAAGTAAGGAAGTTCCTTATCTCCACCGATATCCATTGTACGAACAACCACTGGTTTACCATTCATTCCCTCAAGAACAGCCTTGTATGCTTCATACTGCTCATCTTCTGTTGGGAAGTCTTGAGAATCCATATACAAGAACTCTGTACGGTAAAGTCCAACAGCTTCTGCACCGTTGTTGTTAACACCTTCAACGTCTTTTGGAGTACCGATGTTAGCAGCCAACTCGAAGTGTTTACCGTCAGCAGTCACTGTTTGAGCATCTTTCAAAAGTGCCCATTCAGCTTTTTGTTTAGCATAAGCTTCACCAGCTGCTTTAAATTCTGCCGCTTGTTCATCTGTTGGGTTGATAATCACTTCACCAGTAATTCCGTTAACGGCAAGGATATCGCCGTCTTTCACTACTTCAGTGATGTTATTTGTTCCCAATACAGCTGCAATTTCAAGTGTACGTGCCATGATAGCTGAGTGGCTTGTACGTCCACCGATATTTGTTACAAAAGCTTTTACAAAGTTTTTGTCCAATTGAGCTGTATCAGATGGTGTCAAGTCATGCGCAATCACAATTACTTCTTCATTGATAGAAGCTGGGTTTGGTAATTTTTTACCAAGAAGGTTTGCCAATACACGTTTTGTCACGTCGCGGATATCCGCTGCACGTTCTTGCATATATGGGTTGTCTTCCATGCCTTCAAAGATAGTGATGAACATGTCAGTCACTTCTTTAAGACCTGCTTCAGCATTGACTTTCTTAGCACGGATTGTTTCTTTAATCTGACCAATCAATTCTGGGTCAGCAAGAACCATCAAATGAGCGTCAAAAACTTGAGCTGCTTCTTCACCAAGCGTACCTACAGCTTTCTCACGGATAAGAGAAAGCTCGTTTTGAGAAGCTTCAAGAGCTACATCCAAACGAGCCTCTTCTGCGTTTGTATCTTCGACTGAAACAGTCTCGAATGACAAATCCGGTTGAACGAGTAGATATGCTTTTGCAACTGCAACACCATCAGATGCTGCGATTCCTTTAAGCATTTCTGTCATTTTCCTTATGCCAATCCTTCTTTTTCCATTGTTTCTGAGATTGCAGCGATAGCGTCATCTGCATCTGCACCTTCAGCTGAGATAGTTACATCAGCACCTTGGCCAACACCAAGACTCATAACACCCATGATTGATTTAAGGTTAACTGATTTACCTTTGTACTCAAGAGTGATATCTGAAGCAAATTTGCTTGCAGTTTGTACCAACAATGTTGCTGGACGTGCGTGAATACCTGTTTCTGCCACTACGTGGAAATCTTTAGAAGCCATAGTTTGACTCTCCTTTTGTTCTTTCTTTTTTGAGTTATATGTGATAACCCTTACAATTTGGTATTATACCATCTTCTAGGATTTTTTTCAAGCATTTTATGGGATTTATTCGATTTCCTTTCAGATAACTTGCTGAAAATCTTCTATTCTAGATAACAAAACACAGGATATAGTTTTCCAAAAAACTACTTCTAGGATAATCATCACTATTTTACAAAACAAACACTACATGTTGTGTTTTGCGACCTTGAGTAGAAAAATATACCACTATATTTAGTTTCAAATCATTGACAAAAATTTATTTTCTGATATACTAAGAAAGTAATCTATTTTGAAAGAGGAGTTACACAATGGTAACCGTTTATTCTAAAAACAACTGTGTCCAATGTAAAATGACCAAACGTTTCTTGGACAGTAATAATGTCGCTTATCGTGAAATCAATCTTGATGAGCAACCTGAGTACATCGATCAAGTTAAAGAGCTCGGTTTCAGCGCAGCTCCTGTTATCCAAACACCAACAGAAGTCTTTTCAGGTTTCCAACCAGGAAAACTGAAACAATTAGCATAATCTTAGTACATCATCCAGAAGAAATTGCTTCTAGGGCTAACTTAGAAGCCTTTCTTTTGTAATTAGATAAGGGAAATTTTATGGGATTAAAACATCTTGAAGACGTAACTTACTTCCGTCTCAATAACGAAATCAACCGTCCTGTCAATGGACAAATCATGCTTCATAAAGATAAGGAAGCCTTGGATGCTTTCTTTAAAGAAAATGTAGTTCCAAACACTATGGTTTTTGATTCAATCAAGGATAAAATCAACTACCTCATTGAACACAACTACATCGAAACAGCCTTTATCAAGAAATACCGTCCAGAGTTTTTGGAAGAATTGTCTCAATTTATCAAAGACCAAAACTTCCAATTCAAGTCTTTCATGGCTGCCTATAAGTTTTACAATCAATATGCCTTAAAGACTAATGACGGTGAATATTATCTTGAAAGCATGGAAGACCGTGTCTTCTTTAACGCCCTTTATTTCGCTGATGGCAATGAAGCTGTTGCAATCGATATTGCCAATGAAATCATCCACCAACGCTACCAACCTGCTACTCCTTCCTTCTTGAATGCTGGACGTGCTCGCCGTGGGGAGTTAGTATCTTGCTTCCTAATCCAAGTAACGGATGATATGAACTCTATCGGACGTTCTATCAACTCAGCTCTTCAACTTTCACGTATTGGTGGTGGTGTGGGAATTACTCTCAGCAACCTTCGTGAAGCTGGTGCACCTATCAAAGGCTATGAAGGAGCTGCTTCTGGCGTCGTTCCTGTTATGAAGCTTTTCGAAGACAGCTTCTCTTACTCAAACCAATTGGGTCAACGTCAAGGTGCTGGTGTTGTCTACCTCAACGTCTTCCACCCAGATATTATCGCCTTCCTTTCAACTAAGAAGGAAAACGCCGATGAAAAAGTTCGTGTTAAGACACTTTCACTTGGTGTTGTAGTGCCCGATAAATTCTACGAATTAGCACGTAAAAATGAAGAAATGTACCTCTTCAGCCCTTATTCTGTAGAGCTTGAATACGGTGTACCATTCAACTACATCGACATCACTGAGAAATACGATGAACTAGTCGCAAATCCAAATATCCGCAAAACAAAAATCAAGGCGCGTGATTTGGAAACTGAAATCTCTAAATTGCAACAAGAATCTGGCTACCCTTATGTAGTCAACATTGATACGGCTAACCGTGCAAATCCTGTTAATGGTAAGATTATCATGAGTAACTTGTGTTCTGAGATTCTTCAAGTTCAAGAACCAAGCTTGATCAACGATGCTCAAGAATTCCTGCAAATGGGAACAGACGTTTCATGTAACCTTGGTTCAACCAACGTGGTTAACATGATGACTTCACCTGACTTTGGTCGTTCTGTCCGTGCTATGGTTCGTGCCCTTACTTTCGTTACAGATAGTTCACATATCGTAGCTGTTCCTACCATCGACCACGGAAATAGCCAAGCTCATACCTTTGGTCTTGGTGCCATGGGACTTCACAGCTACCTTGCACAACAATTGATTGAATATGGATCGCCTGAGTCTGTTGAGTTTACTAGCATCTACTTCATGCTCATGAACTACTGGACCTTGGTTGAGTCAAACAATATCGCGCGTGAACGTGGTATCACCTTCCACAACTTTGAAAAATCAGACTATGCTAACGGAAGCTACTTCGACAAGTATGTAACTGGCGAATTTGTTCCAAAATCAGACCGTGTTAAAGAACTCTTCAAAGATGTCTTTATCCCAAGTGCTGCTGACTGGGCTGAACTTCGTGACAAGGTTCAAGCAGATGGTCTTTACCACCAAAACCGGCTTGCTGTAGCGCCAAATGGTTCTATCAGTTACATCAATGATGTTTCTGCTTCTATCCACCCGATTACGCAACGTATCGAAGAACGTCAAGAAAAGAAAATCGGGAAAATCTACTACCCTGCTGCTGGCTTGTCAACAGAAACCATTCCTTACTACACTTCTGCTTACGACATGGATATGCGTAAAGTGATTGATGTCTATGCTGCTGCAACTGAGCACGTGGACCAAGGACTTTCACTCACACTCTTCATGCGTAGTGACATTCCAAAAGGACTTTACGAATGGAAGAAAGAAAACAAACAAACGACACGTGACTTGTCAATCCTTCGTAACTATGCCTTTAACAAGGGTATCAAGTCTATCTACTACGTCCGTACCTTTACAGATGATGGTGGAGAAGTCGGTGCCAACCAATGTGAAAGCTGTGTGATTTAATCTTTGCTTGAGGAAACTACTTTTTCTCAAATTAGTGATTCATTCACCCTGCTAAACTAAACTGGAATAAGCACCTATACTATGGAAAAACACAAAAGTCGGACTTCCGACTTTTTGTGCGAAACTACTCTAGGATTATGATAAAATAGAAGTAATTGTGAGTTCGCAATACTAAACACAGAAAGAGATTTCAAAATGGAAACTTACTACAAAGCCATTAACTGGAATGCCATCGAAGATGTCATCGACAAATCAACTTGGGAAAAACTGACGGAGCAATTCTGGCTCGATACACGTATTCCTTTGTCAAATGACTTGGATGACTGGAGAAAGCTATCAAATGTAGAAAAAGACTTGGTTGGGAAAGTCTTTGGTGGTTTAACACTTCTCGATACTATGCAATCTGAAACTGGGGTTCAAGCCCTTCGCGCGGACATCCGTACACCACATGAGGAAGCTGTTTTCAATAACATCCAATTTATGGAATCTGTTCACGCTAAATCTTACTCATCAATCTTTTCTACCTTGAATACCAAAGCTGAGATTGAAGAAATTTTCGAATGGACCAACACCAATCCATATCTACAAAAAAAGGCGGAAATCGTCAACGAAATTTACCTAAACGGTAGCCCACTTGAAAAGAAAGTTGCCAGCGTCTTCCTTGAAACTTTCCTCTTCTATTCAGGTTTCTTCACTCCCCTCTATTATCTTGGTAACAACAAACTAGCCAACGTTGCGGAAATCATCAAATTAATTATTCGTGATGAGTCTGTTCACGGAACCTACATTGGTTATAAATTCCAACTTGGTTTCAATGAATTGCCTGAAGAAGAGCAAGAAAAGCTAAAAGATTGGATGTACGACCTGCTCTACACTCTTTACGAGAATGAAGAAGGCTACACAGAAAGCCTCTATGACGGTGTTGGTTGGACGGAAGAAGTTAAAACCTTCCTTCGCTACAATGCCAATAAAGCTCTCATGAACCTGGGACAAGATCCACTCTTCCCAGACTCAGCAGATGATGTCAACCCAATCGTCATGAACGGTATTTCAACTGGTACATCAAACCACGACTTCTTCTCTCAAGTCGGAAATGGTTACCTTCTTGGTGAAGTTGAAGCCATGCAAGACGATGACTACAACTACGGTTTGAACTAAGTCAACAATTTCACAAGCGATATCAATATCATGGTTTGTTTAAAACAACCATGATATTTTTGTTTTTGTTTTCTTTTGTTTTTTAAATTGATTGATTGAATACTTTATGATAAAATAGTAATAGAAATAGAGGTGATAACGATGTTAAAGCAGGAAAAACTAGATAATATTCTAGAAACGGTAAATACAAAGGGAACTATTACTGTAAAAGAAATCATGACTCGCTTGGATGTGTCAGATATGACTGCTAGACGCTACTTACAAGAGTTAGCCGACAAGGATTTACTTGTTCGGGTGCACGGTGGAGCTGAGAAAATTCGCACAGGTTCCATTTTAAACAATGAACGTTCCAATATCGAAAAACAAAGCTTACAAATCGCAGAAAAACAAGAAATTAGCCGTTTTGCAGGCCATTTAATTGATGAGGGTGAAACTATTTTTATCGGCCCTGGTACCACCTTGGAATCTTTTGCCCGTGAACTTCCAATTGATAATATTCGTGTTGTAACAAACAGTTTACCAGTCTTTCTCATCCTAAACGAACGAAAACTAACAGATTTGATTTTAATCGGTGGAAACTACCGCTCTATCACTGGAGCCTTTGTGGGAACACTAACCTTACAAAACCTAGCCAATCTCCAATTTTCTAAAGCCTTCGTTAGCTGTAATGGTATTAAGGACAATTCGATTGCGACCTTCAGTGAAGAGGAAGGTGAATCACAACGTATTGCCCTCAATAATTCCAATAAAAAATACTTACTAGCTGACCATAGTAAGTTCAATAAATTTGATTTCTATACCTTCTACAATATCTCTGATATTGATATCATCGTTTCAGATTCTAAACTGAGCAAAGAAACGTTTGAACAACTTTCAAAACAAACAAAAATTATTCTTTCTAAACCATAAAACTGAGGATTGATAAAAAATAAAATGCGTCATATCAAGAAAATAAGAATCTTGATATGACGCATTTTTGGATGAAGATTTTTACAAGGAGTTTCCTAGATTATTTATGATTGTTGAAACGGCATAAAATCTGAATCAAAGGAGGTATTATCCCGTTCTTCAGGACTGATAAAATTTAAAAAGATATTTTTAAATTCTTCCAGCTCATAGTCTGAATGGCAAATCCATTCTTTACCGGTAGAGACATACCATTTCCCAAAATTTTTCAGCTCCTCATTAGTCAAACAAGGTATTTGAAAACATTTATCAAAATTGATAATATAAACTTTTTCATAAATAGATTGGATAAAATCTTTGAACATCTTTTGCCTCACTAGAATTCTATATCTAATTACTCATTCTACTAGTCTATAATCTGACTTTCTGCTACTTTCTTGTACCAGTGAGCTGATTTCTTAGGATAACGTTCTTGAGTTTCAAAGTCTACATAGAAGAGACCGTAACGTTTTTCATAACCGTTTGACCATGAGAAGACGTCCATCAATGACCAGATGAAGTATCCTTTGACGTTTGCACCATCAGCAATCGCATCAGATAAGACCTCTAAGTGTTGTTTGACATAATCAATACGGCCATCATCATAAACAGTATTGTCTACAAACTCATCTTTATAACCAAGTCCATTTTCAGTGATGTAAATCTTCTTATAGTTCGGATAATCTTTCTTCACGCGCATGATTTGGTCATACAAACCTTGAGGGTAGATAATCCAATCCCAATCCGTACGTGGTACATAGTCAGGAGCTACACGACGACCAACACCTTTGATTTGGTATTTAGAGCTTCCTTTCTCACCCTTACCATTATGGATAATTTCAGTTTCTCCATCAAAGGCTTCCATCCAGTCACTCATATAATAGTTGATGCCTAGAAAATCATTCAAGTCTTTCGCAGCTTCTAATGCTGTGAAATCTTCTTCACGAAGATCCAAGCTACCACCATTGACTGATAAGATATGGTTGACGCCTTCCATCGTTTCAGCTGAATAGTGACCTAGATAAGTTGCATCCAAGATAAATTTATTGTGGATGATATCTTCCAACTCAGCTGCACGAACATCTGCTGGATTTTTAGGATCTAAAGGATACTTGGTTGGCAGTGCGTGAACAACCCCAATTTCACCTTTATAGCCTTTCTCTTTGTACAATTTTACCGCACGTGCATGAGACACCATCATATTGTGGTGCGATTGGAAGACTTTGGCAAGATCGTACTGAATACCTGGAGGGAATTTACCAACCAAGTATTGACCATCACCGATTGGGCCAATTTCATTGAAGGTTGTCCAATAGTTTACTTCTGGAAATTCTTCAAAACAGAAAGCCGCGTAGTCTACAAAGTGTTCAATGTTTTCACGGTTTAAGAAGTCTCCATTTGAGTGGAGAGCTTCTGGCGTATCAAAGTGATGAAGAGTTACAAAAGGCTCAACATGACGTTTGTGACACTCTGCAAATAGATTATGATAAAATTCAACACCTTTAGCATTTACTTGGCCGTAACCAGTCGGGAAAATACGTGACCAGGCAATAGAAATTCGAATGCCATTGACACCATACTCTTCTGCTAGCTTTAGGTCAACTGGATATCGATTGTAAAAGTCACTGGCTGGTTCTGCAGTGTACCAGTAGTTATCTTCAAGATATTTATCCCAAGCAACTGGTCCTTTTCCATCAGTATGCGTAGCGCCTTCTGCTTGATAAGCAGCTGTTGCGCCACCAAAAATAAAGTCTTTTGGAAGTGTTTTTGTCATTTTTTTCACCTATTTCTTGATTTAAAATAAAGTAAAAGTGAGAGGAGAGGAGTCAGTGAGCCATCCTTCTCCATCTCACTTCTTGTACCAAGTCACCGAATTGTGACATGAGAAGGTAAAAACATTATCTTTTTACCGACGAATTAATAAGGCGATTAGGAAATTCGCCATAGCAATTTCCGCAACGAGAGGAGACTGTTTTATAGTCCCTATCGTTAATCGAATTGTGACATGAGGAGGTAAAAACGATATCTTTTTACCGACGAATTAACAAGGCAATTAGGAAATTCGCCATAGCGATTTCCGTAACGAGAGGAGACTATTTCAGAGTCCCTATCGTTAATCTAATTGTGACATGAGGAGGTAAAAACGATATCTTTTTACCGACGAATTAACAAGGCGATTAGGAAATTCGCCATAGCGATTTCCGTAACGAGAGGAGACTGTTTTATAGTCCCTATCATTAATCGAATTGAGCTTGTACAAATGCAAGAGCACCTTTTCCATCACGAGTTAATTTGATGTATTGAGCGCCTTCTGTTTTCGCAAGTTTAATACCGAGTTTATCTGTTTCTGCTTTCATATCTTCAAAGTTAGAAGCTACTTGAGGAGCAAGGATAACAAGATCAAACTCTGGCAACATTTCACGGTGAGCACCATAGCCACCTGCTGCTGCTTTCACAGGAACATTGTATTCTGCAGCTGCCTTATTCAAAGCATTCGCAAGAAGTCCACTTGTCCCTCCACCTGCACAGAGAACGAGGACATTTGTTTCTTCAGTGATGGTATTTGGTGCTGCTTCTACACCAGCTTTTTCAAAAATAGCATCTGCTTTTGCAGTGTTGAAGTTCGCAGCAACTTTTTCTTTCAATTCATCATTAGATTTACCTGAACGTTCTTCTTCAAGAATTTGTTCATCATAGACCTTAAGGAATGGATAGTAAATGACTACGTCAACCACGATTAGAAGAGCAGCAAGAATGAATGATAGAACTTGAAAGTTAGTACCAAGAACTAGACCTAGTGGAGCTGGGGTTGTCCATGGTAGATTAGCAGTAAATGAATTCATTCCAAGAGTTTCAATAAAGAATTTAAAGATCCAAACGTTTGCGATAGGAGCAAAAATAAATGGAATGAAGAAAATCGGGTTCAATACAAGCGGTGCACCAAACAAGATTGGTTCATTTACACCGAAGAAGGTAGGAACTACTGAAGCACGTCCGATTGCACGGTTACGTTTCGATTTTGTCAACCACATGAACATGAATGGAACAACCAGTGTCGCACCAGTACCACCCATGGTAACGATAAACATTTGTGTACCAGAAGTAAGAATCTTGTCAGCGTGCATACCCTGTTGGATAAGGTTCAAGTTGACTTCGGCGTTTGCATAGGTAATAGCTGCGATAGCAGGCTCAACGATAGATGGACCATGAATCCCAACAAACCAGAAGAAGGCAAAGGCACCAAAGATAATGGTAATACCTAGATAGCCATCAGCTGCAGAGAATAATGGAGCAAAGAATTTACCGATTGATTCAGCTACGCTTGCACCAACAAAATGACGAGCTAGTAAATCAAGAGCATAAAGTGAAACAACTGAGAGAGTGAATGGAATCACATCTTTAAAGACTTGTGAGATATTTGGTGGAACTTCGTCAGGCATACGAATAGTGACGTTGTTCTTAACACAAACCTTATAGATGGCTACAGTAACAAAGGCAGCAAGGAAGGCTGAAAGCAAACCTTTTGTCCCCAAGAATCCAGTAGCTAGACCATTTTCGATAGGATCAGCTGCCAACATCAACAAACCAACAATTGCTGCCAACAATGTTGACATATAGTTGATTTGATTAGTTTTCTCCATGCTACGGTTTACTGAGTCGGTCAGTGATTTAGCTGTTGTACCAGCTACCAAGAGAGCCAGAATCCCCATTGAATAGCTGTAAGGTTTCATCAGAAAAGCTACAACTTCATCAGACCATTTAAAGCCCCATGAGTTTGGTACAAAGGCGATTAAGATAAATATACTTGAGAAGAGAATAACAGGCATACCTGCAATGAAACCATCACGAATAGCACGAAGATAGATATTACGAGATAGTTTCTCAAAGAAAGGCTTTCCTTTCTCAATAAATGCAATTAATTGATTCATTACTTAACTCCTCTCTTGTAGAGTTCAATTAAATAATGCATCAAATCTTTTAACAAGATAGTTGTCATCAAGTGGTCTTGGCCATGCATCATGGTTACACTATACGCTAAGTCCTCACCAGAAGCTTCCTTAGTTAATAGACTTGTTTGCGCGTGGTGAGCCTCTGCAATGCAAGAACCAGCTTCCTCAACTAAGCTATCTGCTTTCGCAAAATCACCAGCTTCAGCAGCCTTTAAAGCTTCCAATAGTTTTGAACGAGCATCGCCAGCATAGGCTACGATTTCAAAACCTAACAATGTTACTTCTTCTCTATTCATGATAGAATTCTCCTTATATAGTTTTAAATAAATTTTTATGACAATAAACGTTGGATATGTAGAACTAGATAAACTCGTTCACTTTTATACAAATCAAGACCCGTATGTTGCGTAATCACATCATAGATCTTGGAACCAATCTCGAACGCTTTTGGATAGGATTGTTTAATATGATCTTCCATATCCAGAAGTGATTGGTTATCATCTCTAGATCTGTCTAAATAATCCAAGAAATAATTCAAATGAATCATAAAACGATCATAGAAATGGTTATTCTCTTTAGTTCGTTGAATTGCATAGTCCGTTAAAACTTCTTCAACATTCCTGAGAATTTCTTTCCTCTTATCAATCGACTCCACAAGTTCCACTTCATTTTCACCTTCGGCATTAATGAAATGATAAGCAATCCGAATAATTTCGTCCTCAGGAAAATGATCTGCTAGCTTCTGACGGTAAATTTCAAATGCTTCATTTGCGATTTGAAAAGCGACAGGATACTTAGTGGAAATATCTGGCAGATTACTATCTTTGTACCTTCCTTGTGTTAGAGCTTGATAAGAACAGTAAATATGATCTGTCAAGGTTACGTAGAGATACTCTTGAATCGGATAGTGATATTTCTTTGAAAGATTATCAATAATCTCATAGGTCACTGTGATAAAATCAAGTGGAACATCTTTGAGAAGAGCCATAAAGTTTTCTCTGGACTCTTCGGTCTTCATCCGAAAGATTTTCTCAACCTGATTTTCAGCAATCAAATCTCCCTTCTTCTTTCCAAATGCAATCCCCTTACCAATTACAATCACTTCTTCTCCTTTATCATTTCTGACAAGCGAGACATTGTGATTCATTGGATTTAGAATTCGATACATGTCAACCTCCTTTTATATCTTAAAGGTATATGAGTATAAAAAATGACCACAAATGAACTAGAAAATCAGCCGATTTCTAATTCACCTGTGATCATGCCTAATATTACTTAGTAACACTCACCTTGTATTAACTTGTGATTTAAGTATAGCACAAGTAAGTTGTTTTGTAAACCTTTACATAAAACTTTTTTTAAAATTTTTTTAGATTCATGTTCCTAACCTAGGAGGACTTGCTTACACGCGTTCTTTCCATGAAGTCGCTGTTGTTTGAAGAACTTTGTTGAGTTCGTCAATGTTTTCAAAACCAGTTGTGCGAAGCCATTCGCGAGCTGCTGCTTCACCATCTTTGATGTATGCTTCAACTGATCCAGCCCATGTAGCACGGCCACAAAGAACTCCGTTAAAGTTTGCACCTGATTCATGAGCAAATACAAGAGTATCTTGGAAAAGTTTAGCTGATACACCAGCACTCAAGTAGATGTATGGCAAGTTAGTTGCTTCATCTTGTGCTTTGAAGAAGGCTGCTGCTTCTTCACGTGTATAAACCACTTCACCTTCAGCGAAGCCTTCAACATATTTAATGTTAACAGGAACTTCTACTTTCAAGACATCAATGTTAAAGCGTGGGTCTGAGAAGACTTTCATAGCACCGATAACTTTGTGTGGTTTTACTTTAGCGTATTCTACAGAACCAGCGTCAGCAATTTTTTCATCATAAGCAAGGATTTCAAGGAAGAATGGGATATCTTCAGCCACACATTCAGAACCGATACGTTCGATGTAAGCTTGTTTTTCTTGGTTGAGTTCGTCTGAGCTATCTACGTCATAGTAAAGCAAGAATTTAACTGCATCTGCACCTTCTTCTTTAATACGTTTTGCAGACCAAACATCCAAGCAGTCTGGCAAACGTTTTGTACTTGTTGTGTCATAGCCTGTTTTTTCATAAGCAAGGAGAAGACCAGATTTTTCATCAAGAGCTTTAGTCGCTGGAAGTCCATATTCAGGATCAAGAAGCATAGATGAAGCGTATTTAGTCAATTCATCTGCTACCAAAACTTTAAGTTCTTCCATTTGAGCCACAGTTGGTTCTTCTGTTTGGTGTTGAGCCATGAGGCGTTTCAAAGCACCACGTTGGTCAAATGCAAGAGCTGAGATGATACCATTTTCATCAGAAAGTTTTTCTAAGCGTGCACGTTTTTGTTCTGTTAAAGCCATTTTATACCTCTTTTACTATTAATTGATCATATAGAGCTTGATAGTTGGCCATGTTGACATGACCAGTCATTTTTTCTTGAGCATTGAGCATACCAAGGACATTTGCCTTGATGAGTAATGCTGCATCCGATTCTTTGTGAAGAAGTCCTGAAGAAATTCCTGCTACAGTAGAATCTCCAGATCCGACAGGGTTGACCACCTGAATTCTAGGAATATCTACCTTGTAGAAAGTGTCACCATGTTTGGCAAAAGCACCGTTGGCACCAAGTGAAACGATAATCCATTCAATACCTGCAAACAAAGGTTCTTGAAGGACTTCTTTTAATTCATCCAAATCCTCAGAAACTTCTCTTCCTAGAAGCTGAGACAATTCCTCATTATTTGGTTTAATTACTGTTGGTTTATGTGGTGATTCAAGAACCGCCTGAAGTGCTGCACCAGAGCAGTCCAAGACTACAGGTTTGCCAGCTTGATTAGCAAGTTCTACCAAGCTCGCATAGTAATCAACTGGAAGGCCAGCTGGCAGACTACCTGAGATAGCTACTACTTCAACTGACTCCAAGAGTTTTTTGAAATGTTTCAAAAAGTCTTGACCTTCCTGTTCCAATACTTCAGGACCTTTTTCAAGAACTTCAGTTTGGTTGTCACCGTGGAGAATAGCGATACAGTTCCGAGTTTCTCCCTGAATGGAGAAGAAATCTTTCTTTACTTGATCATCGATATTTTCAACCAAAAACTCACCAAGTTTGCCACCCACTAAACCAGTAGCAAGAACAGAATCCCCAAATTCTGAAAGTACTCGGGTAACATTGAGTCCCTTGCCACCAGCCGTTTTGGTTACATCCACCACACGATTGACAGTATCAATCTTCAACTCATCCAAGGGATAGGAAATATCAATGGATGGGTTCATTGTGACTGTTAAAATCATAGGTCACCTCTTAGTCGTGGTATTCTCCGCGATCCCATTTTTCAAGGAATTCAGTGAAGAAGTTTGCGTCTGTTTGTTGAGCATTATGACTTTCAACGTGTTCAATTTTCGCAATCAATTTCTTGTTTTCTTCAGATGGTTTGTATTCAGCATGGATGAAAGCTTCGATGATATCACACATGAGCAATTCACCAGTAATCTTACCACCAAAACCGATAACGTTGGCGTTCAATTGTTCTTTAGCATAAAGAGCTGTTGTCATATCACGAACCAAGGCAGAACGAACACCAGGAACTTTATTTACAGCGTTGTTGATACCAACACCAGTACCACAGATACATACCCCAAGATCAGCTTGACCACTAGTTACAGCTTCCCCTACTTTTTTACCAAATATTGGGTAGTGAGTACGTGTATGGTCATATGTACCAAAGTCAATGACTTCATATCCTTTTGATTTCAAAAATTCTGAAACCGCCATTTTTTCATCTGTTACGATGTGGTCACATCCAATTGCAATTCTCATTAGTTATTCCCTCCGATTAATTATATAAATCTAATATCATTTATCCTTACTCAAGAAAAATCAAGATTAGCTTAGGAAGCGAGCTGCGAGCACGACTGAGGTTAGCTAAAGTGAGCTGACGACAGATTATCTTGATTTTTGAAGAGTATTAGCACATTTTGTTCAACATATCGACCCGAATCTGGTGACGTCCACCATCGTATTTACCGTTAACAAATCCTTTAGCGATATTTTTAGCCAATTCATCACCAACAAGTTGTGCACCCATAGTGATCATACGTGAGTTGTTGTGGCCACGAGTCATATAAGCTGAACGTTCGTCAGATACTTCTGCAGCAACCATTCCTTTGATTTTAGTTGCGACCATAAATGGACCAGCTCCATAAGCATCAATCACAATACCAAGGTTTTGTTCTTCTTTGTTTACTTCCGCAGCAACAGCAAGAGTCACATCAACAAAGTCTTGACCTTCAGCTGTAACATCCACAACGTGGAAGTTTTCTTTTTCTAAGAAGTCTTTCACAACTTCTTTCAATCTAAAACCTGCAGCATCTGCACCGATAACAATAGACATATTGTATACTCCTTTTATTTTTCTAGGCTAGTAAAGACTTTTATGGTTAGTAGTTTACCTACAAAAAGTTTTCTAGCAGTTTATTGACAAATTGGATTGAATGAGATGAATGACACCTTATTCAAGTTTAGGAAATCAGTTTCCTAGAAATAATCTTTCTCTACGAAAGAGAATATAACAAGTGATTGTTTGTTTGTGACAAACATCATTTGTTGCTTACAAACATAATATACTCCTATTTCTTAAAAAAGTCAACAATCAGTGTTTGTTTTTGTGTTTTTTTAACTAAAAAATTTCGATATCAAAACCAATTTGATCCACTTGACTAGGTTCTAGGAGACGAACATTCTTCTTATCTTCTAGATGATCTCCTTCTTCAAGGGATGTTGACAAGCCAGACCATGGTTCAAAAGCAATGAAAGGTCCTTTATTCAAAGTTGACCATATAATGAGGTTGGGAAACTCTGCAAAGTGCACTTTCAATCCCTTATCATGTTTACGAGAACGAAGGGCAATTGTTCTAGATTGCAATTCATCTAAGGTAACTGCATCTGTGCTAAACAAATCATAGCTGAGGTCTACTTCTTTTTGATCTTCTAGCCATGGACTTCTATCTTGGAAATCCAACATACCTGTTTCTGGGAAAGGACGTGGAACAGAGCAAGTCTCTTCTTTCTCAAACGCTAGATAATAATCTTCATAGACTTCATCATCAAGCAGAGGACAATTAAATCCTGGATGTCCACCAATAAAGTAAGGCATGACCTTGCTAGTTTCTTTATTAAATATTTTGTATTGAGTTCGTACTGTCTTGCCAGTAAGGATATAAGTGATTTCTAGGCGGAAATGATAAGGATAGTTTTGATAGCTATTCTCATCATCTTCAATTGCAAAAGTTACACTCTTGTCTGTCTGTTCAACTAATTCAAATTCTTTCTTACGAACCAAACCATGACGAGGAATCTTTCCTTTGATTTCTTGTCCATTATCATCTATATAAAGTGCTGTATCCTCTCTCAATGAACCACAAATGGGGAAGAGAACAGGAGCTTGTCCACTCCAATAAGTAGCATCTCCTTGCCACAAATACTCAACTCCCTCGGCATCTTTTATAGAAGAAAGAGCCCCACCAAAACTGTTAAATTCAACTCTTAATTGTTCTGATTTTAATTCAATTACCATTATTTTCTCCGATTTCTTGATAGTTTATAAAAAACTAGGCTGTCACTCCTAATGGATGTCGACAACCTAGCTTTAACAATTTACATTTTATAGGAGCGCATTATTTTGCTTTTGCTGCGTACTCTTCGTTACGTTTGATCATTTGTTTTCTGTACCATGCAAAGATACCGATATAGAATACAAGGAAGACTACAGCACCAAGGATTGCTTTGATATCACCAGTTGTAGTGTTACCAATTGTCCAACCAAGAAGTTTTTCGATTGGTCCTTCAAGAGTTGAGTGAGTAATCAATTGAGTTTGGCTCACACCTTCTGGGAATGCACCTACACCTTTAGCAAGTTCTGTTGCAAATGGAGCGATAAGTGTACCTGAAAGAAGGAAGAGTGGCAACAAGAGTGTTCCGAAGATAATCATACGGAGCAATTTACCACGTGTTACAACCAAGAGAGCTGGAGTAACACCCATAGCGATGATACCTGCAAGTGGCAAGATACCATTTCCGACGTTTGAAAGAAGCACAGCTTCAACCAACATGATTGGTGCAAGTACGTTTGCACAAGCCCAAACTTCAGCACGACCAGCGATGAAAGGCCAGTCAAGACCGATGTTGAATTTACGTCCTTGAAGACGTTTAGTAGCAACGTTTGTAATACCTTGTGAAAGTGGCTCTACGGCAGCGATGAACCATGAACCGATAAGTGAGAAGAGTTCCAAAGACACACCAGCTGTCAAACCAAGAGACAACCAACCTTTAATAACTAATTGCCAGTTTGCTGCATCTTCTACGCCAGCAACTGGATGTGGAGTACCCATCAAACCGATAACGATACCAAGGATGAAACCGATGAAGAATTTAGATCCCCAGAAACCGATTTTCTTGTTCAATTTAGCAGCATCAAAGTCATATTTATCAAGACCTGGGAAGAATTTTTCAAAAATCTTATCCAAAACCATGATAACTGGGTTCATCATGTAGTTCATGTGAGTTGAAGTCATTGGTGATGAACTTGGTGCGTTAAGAAGGTCATCAAATGTAGGTTTCATCAAATCAGAGTTGATGATTTTAAGAACACCTACAAGGACAACTGCTGCAGTGGCGATGAAGAGTGAAACCCCTTGGCTTACACCGTTGTTGTCTGCATACCATTTAATCAAAAGACCTGTGATAGACAAGTGCCAGATATCGAAGATATCAACGTCAAGTGTATCAGTTTTCTTCATAGCAAGCATCACTACGTTGACAATCAACATGATGAGCAAGAAGTAAAGTGTCCAAGCAGATCCCCAAGTGATTGTAGCAAGTGGTGCCCAACCAACGTCAGTGATGTTCAATTGAATACCAGTATTTTCAACGAATTTTGCAAGTGATGCTGAGAAAGCACCATTCAGCATACCGATGATAGCACCGATACCAGTAAGAGCGATGGCAAGTTTGATACCACCTTCAAGTGCTTTGGAGAATTTCACTCCAAAAAGTAGAGCCAATACTGTCAAAATGATCAGCATGATGATTGGCCCACCCATATCCAAGATAGGTTTGAACAGCTTATTGGCTAGTTCGATAATGACATCCATAATAGTTCCTCCCTTTTTATAGTTATATGAATGTTAACAAATTAAAATTAGCTTAACCCGTGTTCTTTGATAGCTGCTTCAATATTATCAAATACTGGAGCACTCATTGCTGGGATACGGAATAAGATTGGTCCAGCTTCGATAACTGGAATACCTGGGTCAAAACCAAGATCTGTTGCAGCAATTGGTGTAAAAATGTCATAACCTTTGATAAGGTCTTCATTAACGTCTTTTACCATAACTGCATCACAGTGAACATCAAAACCGCGGTTTGAAAGTTCTTCTTCAAGAGCACTTTTAATTTGGTGGCTTGAGTTAACACCTGCACCGCAGGCAGCAAGAATTTTAATCATATGGATTTCCTCCGATTTAATATTTTTAATAGACAAAATTAAGCAATTGCTTCAGCAATATAAGCATAGAGGGCTTCTGGTTCAGAAATTTTTGATAGGTCTTCAAGATGACTATTTCCAGTAAAGAAGTCCATCAACTGAGCAAGAATGTTCGTTTGACTTGAACTTGAGTTATTAATGATAAAGAAGAGCAAGGATACTTCTACTTCCTTATCTGGCGCAATCATATTGTGGAAAGTCACTGGTTTTTCTAATCGAACGACCACAACTTTTTCGGCTAGATTATGAACAATATCTGTGTGAGGAATAGCCACATTCGGCAAATCCTTACCCAAAAATTCCATATCTAAGCCAGTTGGAAATGACTTTTCACGCGTGATCAAGGCTTCACGATAAGTTGGAGTTACTATTTCTCGTTCTTCCAATAAAGTTGCAACCTGATCAAAGAGATGTTCTTGATTATCCGCTTCTAAGCAAAACACAAGGTTTTTGTCAAAGAAATGATCTAATCCCATAAGGTTTTCCCTTCTTTCCATTAACTTTATGCTATAAGTATAACACTATATGAAATCGTTGTCAATAATTTTTTGTTGTTTTTTGTCCTTTTTTTGATTATTTTGTTTATTTTTTATCTTTACAACCAAAACAAACATTTAAAACAAACACTTTGGATGATTTAATCCTATTATAAATGCAAAAAAACAGGCCTATTTAAGCCTGTTTTACTATTGATTCTTATGTAAATTTCCTATGAACAAGAAAAACAATTATGATAACTTATTCTTCATCCATACTCAAAACGCTTAGAAAGGCTTCTTGTGGAACTTCTACTGATCCGATAGCTTTCATACGTTTCTTACCAGCTTTTTGTTTTTCAAGGAGTTTACGCTTACGAGAAACGTCACCACCATAACATTTAGCAAGTACGTTCTTACGAAGGGCCTTGATATCAGTACGAGCGACAATCTTGTGTCCAATTGCTGCTTGAATTGGTACCTCAAATTGTTGGCGAGGGATGATTTTCTTGAGCTTATCAACGATGAGTTTCCCACGCTCGTAGGCAAAATCCTTGTGAACGATAAAGCTGAGGGCATCCACCTTGTCTCCATTGAGAAGAATATCCATTTTGACCAGCTTAGATGGGCGATATTCTGACAATTCGTAGTCAAAGCTTGCATAACCACGTGTCGAAGACTTAAGTTTATCAAAGAAGTCAAAGACAATTTCAGCAAGAGGAATTTGATAGATAACATTAACCCGATTATCATCAATATAGTCCATAGTCACAAAGTCCCCACGCTTGCGCTGAGCTAGCTCCATCACTGCTCCGACAAACTCCTGTGGTACCATGATTTGCGCCTTGACATAAGGCTCTTCAATGGTCGCAATCTTAGTTGGGTCTGGAAACTCAGATGGGTTCGACACATCCATAGACTCACCGTCGGTCAAATTAACTTTGTAAATAACAGACGGAGCTGTCATGATGAGGTCGATGTTAAACTCACGTTCCAAACGTTCTTGGATAACATCCATATGGAGAAGTCCAAGGAAACCACAACGGAAACCAAATCCAAGTGCCTGTGATGTTTCTGGTTCAAATTGAAGACTAGCATCATTCAGTTGCAATTTTTCAAGGGCTTCACGAAGATCATTATACTTGTTTGACTCAATTGGGTAGAGACCCGCAAAGACCATAGGATTCATCTGCTTGTAGCCATGTAATGGCTCTGCTGCAGGATTAGTTGCCAAGGTAACTGTATCACCCACACGAGTGTCCTGAACCGTCTTGATAGAAGCCGCAATGTAACCAACGTCCCCAGTCGCAAGAAAATCACGACCAACTGCTTTGGGTGTAAAAATACCGACTTCGGTCACATCAAAGGTCTTGCCATTACTCATGAGCTGAATCTTATCACCAGGTTTAACCACCCCGTCCATGACACGCACTTGGAGAATAACCCCACGGTAGGCATCGTAAACAGAGTCGAAAATCAAGGCCTTAAGTGGCGCCGTCACATCACCTGTTGGTGCTGGTACTTTTTCTACGATTTGCTCGAGGATTTCTTCAATCCCAATACCAGCCTTGGCAGAAGCCAAAACTGCTTCACTGGCATCCAAACCAATCACATCTTCAATCTCTGTACGCACGCGCTCAGGGTCTGCAGCTGGTAGGTCAATTTTGTTAATGACAGGCATGATTTCCAAATCGTTGTCCAAGGCTAGATAAACATTGGCAAGGGTTTGAGCCTCAATCCCTTGAGCAGCATCAACTACCAAAATCGCTCCCTCACAGGCAGCGAGCGAACGTGAAACTTCATAGGTAAAGTCCACGTGCCCCGGCGTGTCAATCAAGTGGAAAATATAAGTTTCCCCATCTTTTGCAGTATAATTCAGCTCGATGGCATTGAGTTTAATGGTAATCCCACGTTCTCGCTCTAGATCCATGCTATCCAAAAGCTGGGCCTGCATTTCACGACTGGATACTGTCTCTGTCTTTTCCAAAATGCGGTCTGCTAGAGTCGATTTCCCGTGGTCAATATGGGCGATAATAGAGAAGTTACGGATCTTCTCCTGTCGTTTTTTCAATTCTTCTAAGTTCATGATTCTCTTCCTTTCAGGGTATCTATTTATTATAAATTGTTTTTGACATTTTGACAAGACCATACCCTGCTAGGAGTACTAATCTTCAGCAACAAAGCCGTCATTTTCGATAAAGTGGTGTTCTGTCATCCCTTGGTCAGTAAAGACAATCCCATGAAGGACACCACCATAGACAGCTCCTCCGTCCATCCCAATCTTGCCATCTTCTGTAGTCCAAAGCTCAGCAGTACCACGCTCTTGCTTCAGCAAACCATAAACCGGTGTATGTCCAAAGACAATGGTTTTTCCAGTATGATTTTCTGCTTCGTGGAATGGTTTTCTAAGCCAGACTTTTTTATAATCTGTGGTTTCATGCCAATCATCTAAGGTTAAATCAATACCTGCATGAACAAAGATATACTTGTCTGTCTCTACCACAAAAGGCATTTGACGAATGAATTCGACCAAGTCTGCTGCTTCGGTAGCAACACGCTTGGCATCCTCAACTCCATCAACTGGTGCATCCAAGGGACGACCTAGGATAGAGTTAATAGTTGTATCTCCACCATTGCGACGATAGTGGTCATAGCTTTCTTCTGGGTTATCGAGCCAAGTCAAAAACATATACTCGTGGTTTCCTGACAAACAGATAGCCCCTTGATTGTCCACCAAGTCCTTGACCATTTCTAGAACACGGCGACTATCCTCGCCACGGTCAATCAAGTCCCCTAGAAAGAGCAACTGGGTCTGGCCATCCCATGTTTTGAGAAGGTCTTCTAGCATCCCTGCTTTTCCATGAACATCTCCAATTACATAATAGTCTGTCATCTTATTTCTCCCTGTTTCTCAACAATTCTCTAGCTTGCGTCAGGGCTGCTTCCGTCACATCATCACCTGCCAACATTTTAGCAACTTCCTCCACTCGCTCTTCAACCGTCAAGAGACGAACAGTCGAAACTGTTGAATGGTCATTACTAATCTTCTCAATAAAGAATTGATAATCCGCAATCGCAATCACTTGTGGCAAATGGGAAATAGCCAGAACCTGACCATGTTGGCCAATCTTGTGAATCTTTTGCGCAATAGCCTGAGCTACACGACCTGAAACTCCCGTATCCACTTCATCAAAGACAATGCTAGTCTTGCCTTCTTTACGTGAAAAGGCAGACTTAATGGCTAGCATGAGGCGAGACAATTCTCCGCCAGATGCAACCTTGACCAAGGGTTTAAAGTCTTCGCCAGGGTTGGTTGAAATGTAAAACTCAACCATTTCATTTCCCTCACGACTGAATTTGCCCTTGCTAAAACGAACCTGAAACTGGGCTTTTTCCATATAAAGGTCTTGCAGTTCTTGTTTAATCTCTGCTTCGAGCTGCTGGGCCAAGTCATGACGAGCAGAGGAAAGCTGACCTGCCAAATCGACAAGATTGACTTCTAACTTCTTAAGCTCTGCTTCCATGTCCTCAGATGAAAGGTTATTTCCTGTCAAGAGATTGTATTCTTCCGTAATCTTGGCAAAATAAAGCAAGACATCGTCTACAGTCCCACCGTACTTGCGGGTAATAGTATGAAGGAGGTCCAAACGATTCTCAACCTGCATGAGACGATTGCCATCAAAATCAAGTTCCTCAATAATAGCTTGCAGACGCTTGCTTATATCTTCTAAGACATAGTAAGTCTCAGACAAAGAGCTTGAAATTTCACGGTATTCAGGGTCATACTCTTCAACACTTTCCATGTCATTCATAGCTGAACGAACATTGGCCAGACTTGAAAAGTCTTCATTGTCCAACATACTATAGGCATTGGTCAGCGTATCCGCAATATTTTTATGATTGAGAAGTTTATCTCGCTCTTGATTGAGAGTCAAGTCTTCACCTGCTTGCAAGTTTGCTGCCTCAATCTCTGCCATTTGAAATTCCAACATTTCGATACGTGCCTTATGTTCTTGTTGGTTTTTCTTGACTTCCAGAACCTGCTTGCGCATTTTACGGTAGGCATCAAAACTCGTTTGATAGGTTTCTTTTAGGTCCCAAAAAGCTACGTCACCGAATTCATCCAACATCTGGATATGCAGTTGAGGGCGCATTAACTCTTCTTGGTCATGCTGACCATGAATATCTACCAGATGTTGCCCAATAGCACGCAAAACAGATAGATTAACCATCTGACCATTGACACGGCTGATACTACGTCCATTTTGCAGAATTTCCCGACGGATGATAATTTCATCCCCCATTTCTAAACCTTGCTCATCAAAAATTTCCTGCAAAAGGCGACTATTCTCAACTGAGAAAAGCCCCTCAATCTCTGCCTTTGGCGCACCATGACGAATAACATCTGTCGTCGCACGAGCTCCCAACATCATATTCATGGCGTCAATGATAATCGACTTCCCTGCACCCGTTTCACCAGTCAGGACAGTCATCCCCTTTTCAAAATTGAGGGAAATAGCCTCAATAATGGCAAAGTTTTTTATCGAAATTTCAAGTAACATATAGACCTACCAATTTTTTACTTGTTCAAAGATTTCCTCAGCTAGATTTTCACTTCTGGCAATGACTAAAATCGAACTATCATCAGCCAAACAGCTAAAAATCTTGTCCGCAAAAGTCTCGATTAACTGAGCTTTTACAAAAGCAGTATTTCCTGGGATGACTTGGAGATTAATCATCTTATCCATCAATTCAGCCGATTCGATATTGTCTTCAGCCAGTTGCAAACTTTTTACGATTGATTTTGGCAATTCATAGACATAGGTGTTGTCTCTCAAAGGAATTTTGACAATGCCTAACTCTTTGATATCTCGTGATACTGTTGCTTGAGTGGCAGTGATTCCTGCCTCTTTCAAATGTTCTACGATTTCTTCTTGCGTACCGATTTGATAATCTGTCACAAATCGTCTAATTTTTTCAAGTCTCTCTTTTTTATTCATTTTTAAATTGACTATGCGCCCTCTCTACTACTTCTGCAATCTCAGCAAGAACCTGATTGCTTGCTGACTCTTCTTTTTTCAAATACGCTAAAAACTCAATATTTCCATGACCACCTTGGATGGGAGAAAAATCCAAACCAAGGACTGAAAAACCTTCCTCTACTGCCATAGCTGTGACAGATTCAAGGACATTCTGATGAACCTTAGCATCTCGAATAATTCCATTTTTCCCGATTTGCTCACGTCCTGCTTCAAACTGGGGCTTAACCAAAGCCACAACCTGACCCTGATTAGCCAACACACGGTGCAAGGCCGGCAAAATAAGACTTAGGGAAATGAAACTCACGTCAATGCTGGCAAAGCTCGGTTCCTTTTCGAAATCAGTCTTTTCTGCATAGCGGAAATTGAACTGCTCCATGCTGACTACTCTTGGGTCTTGACGTAGTTTCCAAGCCAATTGATTGGTACCGACATCGACTGCAAAGACTAACTCAGCACCATTCTGTAACATGACGTCTGTAAAACCCCCGGTAGAAGCACCGATATCAATTGTGGTCACCCCATCAACTGACAAATCAAAGACCTGCAAGGCCTTCTCCAATTTCAAGCCACCACGGCTAACATACTTGAGTTTTTCACCCTTGAGTTTTAGTTCGGTGTCATCTGAGATTTTCTCTCCTGGTTTATCAAAACGCTCCCCATTGAGGACTGCCACAACTAGACCTGCCATGACGCCCCGCTTGGCCTGTTCTCGCGTTTCAAACAAGCCCTGTTTATAAGCTAGTACATCCACTCTTTCCTTAGCCATTGATTCTCAAACTTTCTACCACTTTTACAATCGATTCTGTTTCAAAGGGAATCTGCTGGGCAATTTCTTCTAATTTTGCATTAGCTTGATCCAAAGTCTGGTTACAAAAGGAAATTGACTCTTCCAAGCCCAACAAAGCAGGATAGGTTGATTTTTCTGCCTGTAGATCCTTTTGTGGTGTCTTACCGATTTCCTCAAAACTAGCGGTCACATCCAATATATCATCTCGAACTTGAAAAGCAAGCCCAATCAATTCACCAACAGTTTTCAACTTTGCCTGCATCTCAGGTGCCAATTCGGCTATAATAGCAGCTGCTTGAAAGGGATAAGCTAGTAGTTTTCCAGTCTTATTAGCATGAATAGTCTGGAGTTCTTCCAAGGACAAGTGCTGGTGTTCACCCTCCATGTCCAAAACCTGCCCTGCAACCATACCCAGACTTCCTGAAGCAAGGGATAAGTTGGCAATCAAGTCCACCTTGATCTGACTTGGCAAATCTGCCTGCGCTATCAGGGCATAAGGATCTAGGAATAAAGCATCTCCAGCCAAAATGGCCATAGCTTCACCAAATTTTTTATGATTGGTCAAACGCCCTCGACGATAATCATCATCATCCATGGCAGGAAGATCATCGTGAATCAAACTCCCTGTATGAATCATTTCCAAGGCCGCAGCCACCTGCGCGTGAGCAGGTTTAATAGCGACCTGCAAGGCTTCCAGAACTTCTAACAAGAGAAAAGGCCGGATACGCTTGCCACCAGCATGAATGGAATAGAGAACAGACTCTCGCAAACTAGAGGCAAACTGCTGGTCTCCATAAAAGTCTTCCAAAGCTGACTCAACAAGAGCTAATTTTTCTTGTTTTTTCATTCAAAATCACTTTCTGTTCCGTCTTCTTGCATAACCTTGACCAAGGTCTTTTCTGCCTTGTCCAGCGTCGCTTGGAGCTCTTTTGACAAGACCATGCCCTTTTGAAAGGCGGCAATCGCATCTTCCAGAGCAATTTCACCATTTTCTAAACTTTGGACAATGGTCTCCAGTTCTGCTAAATTTTCCTCAAATTTCTTTTGTTTTGACATCTTTAACCTCTAATTCTACTTGACCATCTCGCATCAACAGCGTTACTTGGTCTGTTTTCTTTAAATTTTCAACCGAATCAACTACGGACTCTTCTTTTTTGACAATTGCATAGCCACGCGCCACGATTCGACTGGTATCCAACATGAGCAAGGCTTCTGAAAGTCTCTTGACCTCAGCAACCTTGGCATCATAAACCAAAGCCATTTGGCTACGTAGGAGCTTATCCAACTGACCTAGACGGTCTTGATAACGTTGGATTTTGGTAACGGGTGATAATTGTACCAGTCGATGCGTCCTTGCTTGGACCAATTGCTTGTTATCAGAAATCCGTGTTCGCAAACTTTGTTTCAAACGCAATTGCAGTTGATCCAAGCGTTGCAAATAACCGTCATACAAGCGCTCTGGCTGTCTAAAGATAACAGACTGACTGCATTTTTTCAAAGCTTCTTGGTTCTTAGATAGGACATTTCGGACTGCTGTTGCCATCCGTTTTTCCTGATTTTGCAAATGAGTTAATAAATCCAACTTGGTCACAGGTGTTGCTAGTTCAGCAGCAGCTGTTGGTGTCGCAGCCCGTCTATCTGCCACAAAATCCGCCAAGGTCACATCTGTCTCATGCCCCACACTAGAGATAACTGGCAAACGAGATTCAAAAATCGCTCGTACCACAATTTCCTCGTTAAAAGCCCAGAGATCCTCGATAGAACCCCCACCACGACCAATAATCAGCAAGTCCAAATCGTCCCGTTGATTGGCACGAGCAATATTTCGAGCAATTTCATCCGCAGAACCATCACCTTGCACCTTGGTAGGATAGAGAAGAATGTCCACACCTGGAAAGCGCCTGCTGACGGTCGTGATAATATCTCGAATAACGGCTCCACTGCGACTGGTTACTACACCAATTCTCTTAGAAAATTTGGGCAGAGGTTGCTTGAACCTCTCTTGAAACAGGCCTTCTTCTGTCAATTTTTTCTTGAGTTGTTCAAACTGAATCGCGAGCGCCCCAACCCCGTCAGGCTCAGCCTTTTCAATGATGATGGAGTAGCTACCGCTCGGTTCATAGACCTGTACACGCCCAATCACATTGATCTTCATTCCTTCTTCCAGATCGAAGCCTAATTTCTGATAAATCCCAGACCAGATGGTCGCTTGTATAACTGCATGGTCATCTTTTAGGGAGAAATATTGGTGAGTAGGTCGTTTACGAAAGTTGGAAACTTGACCAGTTAAATAGACCCGTTCCAAATAAGGGTCTTTATCGAATTTCATTTTCAGATACTTGGTCAAAGTTGTTACCGATAAATACTTTTCCATCTCTACCTACTATTCATTTTCTTGCTCTTTCATGGGTATTATTATACCAAAAATATGCCTAAAAATCTCCATTTATGTACCATTATGAGGGAAAAATAGAAAAAGGAGGCAAGGCCTCCACATCTGATTATTTGCTGTTTCGAGCTTCTTCCAAAATCTTTGCAATCTTGGTTGTCAAAAGATCGATAGCCACTGTATTGCTAACCCCTTCAGGAATGACGATATCAGCATAACGCTTAGTTGGCTCGATAAACTGGTGGTACATTGGTTTAACCACACCTAAGTACTGGTCAATAACGCTATCAAGGCTACGACCACGCTCCTCCATATCACGCTTGATACGACGAATAATGCGCACATCATCGTCTGTATCCACAAAAATCTTGATATCCATCAAATCGCGCAGACGCTTGTCCTCCAAGACCAAAATCCCCTCAACGATAAAGACATCTTGAGGCTCCTGACGATAGGTCTTGCTGCTTCGTGTATGCTCTGTATAGTCATAAGTCGGGATGTCCACCGGACGCCCTGCCAACAATTCCTTAATCTGCTCGATCATCAAGTCTGTATCAAAGGCAAAAGGATGGTCATAGTTGGTTTTGACACGCTCTTCAAAGGTCAAGTGAGACTGATCCTTGTAATATGAATCATGCTCAATCATGGAAATCTTTTCATCTGGAAAATGCGATAAAATGGCTCTTGAAACACTGGTCTTACCTCCACCAGAACCACCTGTCACTCCGATAATGATTGGTCTATTTTGCATGCTATCCTCCGTTTTTTTATCCGTGGTCTATTCTATCACATTTTTTGCAAAATTTATAGTCTGATTTAGATAGTCTAGGGGAAGAATTCCATCCCCAAACTCCAGTTAGATTAGATAAAAACCTTCCTTGGCTTGTAGAGATTGTCCCGTTTTTCTAGAATGGCTAGCAATTTATCATCTTCAAAGGCAGCTAATTCTTGTTCTGTTTGTTCGAGTTCGACAAAACGACCAAAGCGTACCTCGGTAGCCTCTTCTTGAGTTAGGAAAACTTTGACAAGGTCGCCTGTCCCAATCTCTAGAGGATGGAGAAAGTCTAATTGGCCAGCCTCCACTTTTGCAGCAATTTCTTCCAAGGTAAGAGCATCTTCTAGTTGCAAGCCAGCTGCACTAGTACGAGTTAACTGAGACATATGGGCAGCATAGCCCAATTTTTCTCCCAAGTCAACCGATAATGTACGGATGTAAGTCCCCTTACTGCATTTCACACGAAAAGTGAATCGTGCAAGTTTGCTCTCATAAGAAATCGGACTTGTCCTCTCAAATTGATAAATGGTCACCTGACGTTCTGGACGCTCCACTTCCTGACCAGCACGCGCATACTCATAAAGCTTACGACCATTGACCTTGACTGCCGAATACATAGGCGGAATCTGGGTAATAGGCCCAGTCAAGCTCGTAATTACTTCATCAACAAGCTTTTCATCCAAGTGCGACAAAACAGGAGTCTCAGCGACCACTTCCCCACTGGCATCCTCAGTCGTCGTGGAATAGCCTAGAGTGATTTCCCCCTCATAGACCTTACCCTCGTCCTGCATAAATTCGACCATGCGTGTCGCCTTGCCAACCGCAATGGGCAAAACACCCACCACATCCGGATCCAAGGTCCCACCATGACCAATCTTCTTTGTTCCCAAAATCTTACGCAGTTTAAAAACCGCATCATGCGAGGTCATGCCCGCTTCTTTTTTTAAGTTGATAATACCGTTCATTTTTGCTTTCTCACTCCCCCTTCAGCGCTTCAAACTTTGCTTTCATAGTTGGATTTTTACGGGTCAATTTTTTAACAGAAACATCTTCTAATTTGTTGTTAGCTAGACGGAGTTGGTTTTCAGATGTTGTTAGGAATTTCTTAACCTCTTCCATGCGTTTGATGGCCTTGTCGATTTCATCGATTGCTTTACCAAAGTTGGTAGAAGCTGAATTATAGTTCTTAGCAAAGGCCTGTTTAAAGGCATCCAAGTCTTCTTCAAAATGCGTAATGTCGATATTTTGCTCACGAACCAAGGCCAACTCCTGCTTGTATTTTAGGGAATTAAGCGCCGCATTACGCAAGAGCCCAATCAATTGAATAAAGAATTGAGGACGAACCACATACATCTTTTCGTACTCGTGGCTGACATCAACAATCCCCGTGTTAAAGTAGTCGTTATCAGCTTCAAGCATGGTCACCAAAACCGCATACTCACAGTCCTTCTCCCGACGGTCCTTGTCCAATTCCTTGTAAAAATCTGCATTCTTGTGCTTCTTCTCTGTTCCGTCAGCTTCATTTTTCATCTCAAACATGATGGAAATGATTTCAACACCATTTTCATCACATTCACGGAAGATAAAGTCCCCCTTAGACCCACGCGCTGAAACCTTGTTATCCTTTTCAAAGTAAGCATTTGGAAAGGCAAAACTGCGGACCTTGTTAAACTCACTCTCTGCATAGTGTTCCAGACTTTCCCCGATAGCTTTTGTAGATTGTTGGGCTTTGAAATTCTTATAAAATTCGACTTGTTCACTAGCTGCCTTAAGCTGGGCTTCATAGTTTTGCTTAACAGAAGCAAGAGAAAGCTCATTTTCTTTTTCTTGTAAAAGAAGCTGATTTTTGACTTGATCTCTTTCTTTTTCTAGGTCAGAAAGGGTCTTTTGCAGTTGATTTTCATGCTCCAAACGCAAGGTAGCCAATTGGTTTTCCAAGGCCTGTACTTTCTTATCCTTAGCCAATAAGGCCTGATTGCTTGTCTGTTCAACCTCTTTCTTGGCCAATTCTTTTTCTGTATCAAAGTTTTGGATTTGACTCTGTAATTGCGCAATTTCTTGGTCTTTTTGAGCTAGTTTAGACTGCTGTTCATTCATGGCCTTTTGCTCAGCCAAGGCCAGTTCCTGCTTCATCCGATCATGTAGTTCCTTATCAAACTCTGCCGTTCTCACTTGGGATAAAAGTTCAGCATACTGGCTCTCATTTACTGTAAAGACTTCCCCACAGTTGGGACATTTGATTTCGTTCATATCGTTCCCCTTTCTAGACTTCTTTAACCATTATATCATGCCTGAAGGAAAATCAAAAACAGCGAGTCGAAACCCACTGTTTATCTTCTTTTACTTTAAATTTTCTCCAAGGCCAATCGCAAGTCTTCAATCAAATCCTCTACATTTTCAAGTCCGATTGACAAGCGGATTTGGTTTGGTGTGACACCTGCAGCTTCAAGGTCTTTTTCTGACAATTGACCATGGGTGGTTGTTGCTGGATGGACAACAAGCGATTTAGCATCTGCCACGTTTGCTAGATCAGAAAAGATTTCTAAATGATCAATTACCTTGCGTGCCTCTGCCTCCCCACCTTTGACATGGAAGGTAAAGATTGAACCCACACCTTTAGGCAAGTATTTCTCAGCCAAGGCATGATAAGGACTATCTGCCAATTTTGGATAATTTACCTTTTCTACCTTAGGATGGTTTACAAGAAAATCAACAATTTTCTCAGCATTTTGCACATGGCGTTCCACACGAAGAGAAAGGGTTTCCAGTCCTTGAAGCAAGAGGAAGGCATTAAATGGCGACAAGGCTGCACCTGTATCACGAAGCAATTGAACACGGACAGCGATAATAAAGGCTGCTGCCCCCACATCACGAGTATAGCTCAAATTGTGGTAGCTTGGGTCTTCCTCAACAAATTGAGGGAATTTCCCTGAAGCCGCCCAGTCAAAACGACCGCTATCGACAATCACTCCACCAATAGTCGTACCATGGCCACCGATAAACTTAGTCGCAGAGTGAATAGCAATATCTACACCGTGAGAAAAGACGTTAATCAAATAAGGTGTAGCAAAAGTATTGTCAGAAACAAGTGGAATCTGATACTTATGAGCAATCTCTGCCAATTTTTCCAAATCTGGAATATTAATCAAGGGGTTACCCAAGGTTTCAATCAGAACAAGCTTGGTATTGTCATTGATAGCTGCTTCCACTTCCTCCAAATTATCAATGTCGACAAAGGTTGTTGTGATACCATAACGAGGAAGGGTTTCTTTCAAAAGATTGAAGGTTCCACCGTAAATAGTTGATGCTGCCACTACATGGTCACCTGCATGGGCAAGCGCCAAAATCGTATAAGTCACTGCGGCCATACCTGATGCTGTTGCAAGAGCTCCAACACCACCTTCAAGAGCAGCAATTCTTTCTTCAAAGGCAGCTGTTGTAGGGTTGGTGATACGAGTATAAATGTTCCCTGGTTTTCTCAAGGCAAAAAGATCTGCACCTTCCTGCGTGTCATCAAAAACAAAGGATGTTGTTTGATAAATCGGCACTGCACGAGACTTGGTAGCTGGATCCACAACTTGACCAGCATGCAGTTGCAAAGTTTCAAATTTAAAATCACGAGTCATAAGGCGACCTCCAAATAGTTTGATTAAAGATATTGTAGCACCTTAAGGTATAGTTTACAAATATCAGTTTTCTATATTTTAACATAGCAAATAACTATTACCTTATTTTAAAAATGAAAAAAGCACGAATCAATCGTGCTCATTTTCTTAATCTACATAAGTATCTTCATTTTTATTGAGGAAGGCATATGGAAGACCCATCAAGAGGCCTCCTCCGATAAAGTTTCCGATGAAGGTTACCCCCCAGTGGCGAAGCATATTCCCAACACCGAAGTTGGCAATTGAGTCAGCAGCAACACTGAATTTTACAATCGCGAATGAAGCAAAGTTCGCCGCAATGTGCTCGTTTGTTAAGAATACAAACATGTAAATCGCTGACAACACAAGCCAAAGTTTGGCACCACCATCTTTGACCAAAACAAATGAAAGAATCGCAATATTTACGAAAATATTTGCCAAAATCCCCTCAAGCAAGACTAATTCATTTGAGCGACCTAACTTCATCTCAACAACCCCTGAGATGAAACTATCGTGTGTCAGATGTGCATAGGCTGCTGAATGAGCAAAGCCCCAACCTGCTATCAAAGCCCCGATAAGGTTGAATAAGGTACAGTAAAGTAAAATCTCAGCCGTTTTTCTCCAAGAAATTTTTTTCAAGAAACTACCAGCAGTCAAGAACATCATGTTTGATGTTACCAACTCAGCATTCAAGAAAACAATGTAGGCCAAGCCCCAAGCAAAGACAAATGGGAAGAGGAAGCGTCCACTACCTGGTGCAATTTTATTAATCAAGTCAGCCCCAACTGCACCAGCAGCAGTACTGAAGGTTAAAAATGCACCTGCGAACATAGAACGAATCGCATACTTAAATTTACTTTGACTATAAAGACTTTCCTTCTTCTTGCAAGCAAATTCAATCTTTGAGATAAATTCTGAAGAAACCATAATAAACTCCTAAAATTTTTTTACCTGATAATTATATCACAAACTTTAGAATTAAGGAAACGTTTTCTGTATTTCATAACAGTTTATTTTGAAATTCAATCTATAAAAAATCAGTAAAACCTAAGATTTTACTGATTTATCTTTAATAACGTTGTTTATATGGTTGATTGAAAGCTGTTAGAATTTCTTCAGGTGTTTGTGAATAATCTTTTGTATCTTTCAAGTCACCTTTTACGATAATACGTTCTGTCGCATCATAGTCAACACAAGTTACAAGTGTGATTTCATCAACTCCAGTACGGTCATCAATCTCATCAACGCGATCTGGAGTCACATGCTTCACTTCACGGATTTCATAGGTATAAACTTTATCCTTATCAGTAAGATAAATTTTCATCCCATTTTTAGCGCGTGATAATGGAGAAAAGAGCATTTGGCTGGCGTTTTCCGCCGTGAAGATGTGATGGCTCGCAAGGGTATAGTTTCCTTTCCCCATCACTTGATCACGCTTCATTGTACCAGCTCCATAGAAAAGATTGACATTATCAAGACCTTTAAAAATAGGCAAGTTAATTTCTACCTCAGGGACAGCAATTCCACCGATAACTGGCAATTTTTGCGAATCCCATTGTGAGGATAAGACAGCTTCTGACGAGATGGCTTTTACGGAATCAAAGTCAAAATTCCCTTCTGTATCTTGATTTTCTTCCAATTTTTCTTTTGATACCTGGCTGACTTGGTATTTATTGGTATTCCAAACCATGAACATATCACGAATTTTTGAATTGAAAATCAAAGCTATCGACAAGATGATTAAGAATCCTGCCAAGATATTGATTAGTAAATTTTTACGGTTTGTTTTCTTTTTATTCTTTTTATGAGACATTATGCTTCACCTTCTGTTTCGTTTTCTGTCCCAACTTCTTCTTTTTCAGCTGCTGCAACCGTAGTAAAGGTTACAATTTTAGCATCTTGATCTAGGCGCATCACTTTAACTCCCATAGTTGAGCGACCTGTTTGTGAAATATTGGCAACGTTGGTTCGAATCATGACACCAGTATCAGTGATAATCATCAAATCTTCATCGCCTTTAACGGTCATAAGACCAGCAAGAGAACCGTTCTTTTCTGTAATCTTAGCGGTTTGCATCCCTTTACCACCACGACCTTTAGTTGGATATTCGGTCGCAACTGTGCGCTTACCATACCCCTTTTCTGTGATGATAAGGACCTCGTCCTGGTCTGTAATCACACTAGCACCAACAACTGTATCTCCGTCACGAAGGTTAACACCTTTCACACCAGTGGCGATACGACTCATACCACGAACAGCTGATTGATTAAAGCGAACTGAATAACCAAACTTGGTACCAATGATAATATCCGTGTCCTCTTCTGTCAGCAAGACATTAATCAACTCATCTTCATCCTTGAGGTTTAAAGCCTTAAGTCCATTTTGACGAATGTTAGCAAATTCCTTAACTCTGGTTCTCTTCACAATACCATGACGAGTTGTGAAGAAGAGATAAGCGTCATCGCTGCGTTCAGATTCAACATTGATGATGGTCTGAATACTTTCACCTTCATCCAATTTCAAAAGATTGACAATTGGCAATCCCTTAGCAGTACGGCCATATTCAGGAATTTCAAATCCTTTCAGGCGATAGACCCGTCCTTTATTTGTAAAGAAGAGTAGGTGATCATGGGTACTAGTTGACACTAACTCACGAACAAAATCGTCATCCTTAACACCTGTACCTTGAACACCACGCCCCCCACGTTTTTGAGCAGTAAACTCAGCTTGGTCCAGACGTTTGATGTATCCTTTATTAGAAAGAGTGATCAAGACATCAGCTTCTTCAATCAAATCTTCATCTTCAAGAGTCAAGACTTCTCCCACCATCAACTCTGTACGACGATTATCTCCAAACTTACGCTTAACTTCATCCAATTCATCTTTAATGATTTGAGAAACACGTTCAGGCTTAGCTAGAATATCTGCTAAATCTGCAATCAGAGCCAAGAGGTCATCATACTCAGACTGAATCTTATCGCGTTCCAAACCTGTCAAACGACGAAGACGCATATCAAGAATGGCTTGACTTTGACGTTCAGAAAGCTTAAACTTGCTCATCAACTCAGCTTGTGCTTCCGCATCCGTTTCACTAGCACGGATGATACGAATCACTTCATCGATATGGTCTAGCGCAATCAAGAGACCTTCTAAGATATGAGCACGCGCTTCTGCTTTTTCCTTATCAAAACGAGTACGACGAACAACCACTTCTTTTTGGTGCTCGATATAAGCATCCAAAATCTGACGAAGGGACAAAATCTTTGGTACCCCATTTTGGATTGCAAGCATATTAAAACCAAAGTTGGTTTGCATCTGGGTCATCTTGAAGAGGTTGTTGAGGATAACATTGGCTGAGGCATCACGCTTGACTTCAATAACAAATCGAACACCTTCACGGTTTGACTCATCACGGACTGCTGTAATCCCCTCAATACGTTTTTCCTGAACCAAACGAACAATATGCTCATGCACCTTTGTTTTATTGACCATATAAGGAAATTCTGTTACAACAATACGCTCACGTCCAGTCTTAGTTTCTTCAATTTCAGTACGTGAACGGAGGACAATCGATCCTTTACCTGTTTCATAAGCCTTATGAATACCGGATTTCCCCATAACAAGAGCACCAGTTGGAAAATCTGGTCCAGGCAGGACTTCCATCAAGTCCTTAGTGGTCACTTCAGGATTGTCCATGACCAACTTCACTGCATCAATGGTTTCACCAAGGTTATGAGGTGGAATATTGGTTGCCATCCCAACCGCAATACCAGTTGCTCCATTAACCAAAAGATTAGGAAAACGTGCTGGCAAGACCAAGGGTTCACGTTCATTGGCATCATAGTTATCAACGAAATCAACTGTATTTTTGTTAATATCACGAAGCATTTCCAGAGCAATCTTGCTCATACGTGCCTCAGTGTAACGCTGGGCGGCAGCACCATCACCGTCCATGGAACCAAAGTTCCCATGACCATCTACAAGCATGTAACGGTAACTCCACCATTGAGCCATACGGACCATGGCTTCATAGATAGAGGAATCCCCGTGTGGGTGATATTTACCCATGACATCCCCTGTAATACGAGCAGATTTTTTATGAGGTTTGTCTGGAGTAACACCCAGTTCATTCATTCCGTAGAGAATCCGACGGTGGACGGGTTTCAAGCCATCTCGAACATCAGGAAGAGCCCGCGCTACGATAACACTCATGGCGTAGTCGATAAAGCTCGTCTTCATCTCCTTTGTCAGATTGACATTCACTAAATTTCTATCCTGCATTAATAAATGCCTCATTTCACTATTAGTAATTAACTATATTATACCATAATGTCCGCCATATTTCAGGTATCTAAAATCGCTAAAACGTTTACATCAAGAACTGCAAAGCATATCCGTGACAAAGCTTTTTAAAAGTGATAAAATTGAAATAACTGGGGAAATCCCTGAATAAAATTAAGGAGATGTTTAGAATAATGACTTCAACTAAACAACACAAAAAAGTTATCCTTGTCGGTGATGGTGCTGTAGGTTCTTCTTACGCTTTTGCACTTGTTAACCAAGGAATTGCACAAGAGCTTGGAATTATCGAAATTCCACAATTGCATGAAAAAGCTGTTGGTGACGCGCTTGACCTTAGTCACGCCCTTGCCTTCACTTCACCTAAAAAAATCTATGCAGCTCAATACTCTGACTGTGCAGACGCTGACCTTGTTGTAATCACTGCAGGTGCGCCTCAAAAACCAGGTGAAACTCGTCTTGACCTTGTAGGTAAAAACCTTGCTATCAACAAATCAATCGTAACTCAAGTTGTTGAATCAGGTTTCAAAGGTATCTTCCTTGTTGCTGCTAACCCAGTTGACGTCTTGACTTACTCAACTTGGAAATTCTCTGGATTCCCTAAAGAACGCGTTATCGGTTCAGGTACTTCACTTGACTCAGCTCGTTTCCGTCAAGCACTTGCTGAAAAATTGGATGTTGATGCTCGTTCAGTGCACGCCTACATCATGGGTGAACACGGTGACTCTGAGTTCGCTGTTTGGTCACATGCTAACATCGCTGGTGTAAACCTTGAAGAATTCCTTAAAGACACTCAAAATGTTCAAGAAGCTGAATTGATTGAATTGTTCGAAGGTGTTCGTGATGCAGCTTACACAATCATCAACAAAAAAGGTGCAACATACTACGGTATCGCAGTAGCCCTTGCTCGTATTACTAAAGCAATCCTTGACGATGAAAACGCAGTACTTCCACTTTCAGTATTCCAAGAAGGTCAATACGGAATTAAAAACGTCTTTATCGGTCAACCAGCTGTTGTAGGTGCACATGGTATTGTTCGTCCAGTAAATATCCCATTGAACGACGCAGAAACTCAAAAAATGCAAGCATCTGCAAATGAATTACAAGCTATTATTGACGAAGCATGGAAAAACCCAGAATTCCAAGCTGCTTCTAAAAACTAATTTAGATAGTAATAACTCCTTGAGTCATCAGGGAGTTATTTTTTATCTCTATCTTAACTAAATATTTTATGAAATTTACGTAAAAAACAACATAACTTTAAAAGCTATCATGTCACAGTTCGAGCATAAATCCGAAAAACTACCAATCAGATCTATACACACGTTACAAAAGGCATGGAGCAAGCTGTACTTGATGCACTTGATACCGTCGCATTGAATAGAAAGTAAAAAGTTTTGCCCCATAAGTGCCCCATGAACAAAAAAAGAGCCCATCATACAGGCTAGAAAGCTTGATATGATAGGCTTTTTTTCATTTTGATTAGCGTACTGTACGGATACGCATTGTGTTTGTACGAACAGCTTCTCCAACTGGCACACCAGCTACGATAACGATATCGTCACCAGATTGTACAAGTCCTGCTTCAACTGCTTTACGTTCAGCGATTTCGAACATATCGTCAGTTGATGATGGAGCATCTGTCAACATTGGGATAACACCCCAGTTCAACATCAATCCACGTTCTGTCAATTCGTCGAATGTCAATGCCAAGATGTCAGCATTTGGACGGTATTTAGAGATCAAACGTGCAGTGTGACCTGTCTTAGTAAGAGTTACAACCAATTTGATATCCATTGAGTTAGTAGCATCTTTAACAGCTGAAGCCATTACTTCTGTCTTAGAGTTACGTTCAAATGAATCTGAGTTCAAACGTCCGTATTCGTTAAGAAGAGTTTGAGCGTTCTTGTCAATTGTAGCCATTGTAGTTACTGACTCAAGTGGGTATTTACCATTTGCAGACTCACCTGAAAGCATTGTTGCGTCAGTTCCATCGATAACAGCGTTAAATACGTCTGATACTTCTGAACGAGTTGCACGTGGTTTTTCAGTCATTGTTTCAAGCATGTTTGTTGCAGTGATAACAACTTTACCTGCAGCATTGACTTTAGTGATAATCATTTTTTGGTAAACTGGAACCATTTCGAATGGTACTTCGATACCCATGTCACCACGAGCGATCATGATACCATCAGCAGCTTCGATGATTTCATCCAAGTTATCGATACCTTGTTGGTTTTCGATTTTAGCGAACAATTGAACATGTCCATTTCCAGTTTCTTCACAGATTGCACGAACTTCGTTAACGTCTTTAGCAGTACGTACGAATGAAATCGCGATGAAGTTGATACCTTGTTCAAGACCGAAGCGGATATCATCGTTATCGCGTTCAGCAAGTGCTGGGAAAGGAATTTTAGTGTTAGGGATGTTAACACCTTTTTGTTTAGCAATTACGCCATCGTTTTCAACTTCAACTTCAAATTCACGAGTTGCATCATCTTTAGCAACCACACGAAGACCAAGTTTACCATCGTCAACCAAAACTTGACGACCAACTTCAACATCATCATAGATATCAAGAGCACCAGCAACGTTCAATGCAATCACATCACGAGTTGATTTGATTCCTTGTTTAGTCGCAACACGGATTTTCTCACCAGTTTTGTATGAATACTCTTTAGCTTCACCTTCGAACAATTCTGTACGGATTTCTGGTCCTTTTGTATCAAGAAGGAAACCAACTTTTTTACCTGCAAGTTTTTCTGCAAGTTTAACAGTTGCCATACGCTCACCTTGTTCTTGGTGGTCACCGTGTGAGAAGTTGAAACGGAATGTGTTAGCACCAGCTTCAATCAATTTGGCAATGTTTTTAGCTGAAGCTTCAACATCAAGTTTTTCACCCCAGTATCCGTCATCACCAAATTTTTTACCACCACGGATTTCTACCGCAGGTCCCAAAGTTGCAACGATTTTTACACGTTTATTCATGATTTTTGTGACTCCTTTATATATGACCTTTTTGGTCTTATTAACTAAATTATAAATTATGACAAGCTCTTATTCAAGCTAGATAGCTCAAGGTCAGCCTTGTGTGGGTTGTTAACCACAATCTTACCATCTGCAGTAAGGCTAAACAATGCTCCTTCTTCTGCAGTTCCAAGAATTGGATTTTCAACCATTTTCTCGTTACGGATACCAACCGCAACACCACCGATACCTTCTTTAAGAAGTTTAACAGCATGGGCACCCATACGTGACGCCAAAACACGGTCACGCGCAGTTGGAGAACCACCACGTTGAATATGTCCAAGTTCTGTCACACGAAGGTCGCTTGTATCCCCAGCTTCTTTTAGTTTTTGACCAAATTCAGCTGCTGACATAACACCTTCTGCCAAGACGATGATATTGTGTTTTTTACCACACTCATAACCGCATTTAATGCTTTCAACGATATCTTCAATCTTGAATCCTTCTTCAGGAATGATGATTTCATCAGCACCAGTTGCAATACCAGCCCAAAGAGCGATATCACCTGCGTTACGTCCCATAACTTCGATAACAAAAGTACGACGGTGACTTGATGATGTATCACGAATCTTATCGATAGCATCCATAGCAGTTGTAACCGCTGTGTCAAAACCGATTGTAAAGTCAGTACCAACGATATCGTTATCGATTGTACCTGGAAGACCGATAGCTGGGAAGCCATGTTCAGTCAAACGCATAGCACCGTGGTAAGATCCGTCACCACCGATAACAACTACACCTTCAATCCCATGTTTTTTCAATTGCTCAATCCCTTTAAGTTGCCCTTCAAGTTGAGCGAACTCTGGATAGCGAGCTGAGTGAAGGAAAGTACCACCACGAGAAATGATGTCCCCTACTGAAGCTGCATCTAGGGGATGAATTTCACCGGCAACCATACCAGCATATCCATCATAGATACCAAACACTTCCATTCCTTCTGAAATTGCTTGACGAACAACTGCACGGATGGCAGCGTTCATACCAGGGGCGTCTCCACCACTAGTCAAAACAGCAATACGTTTCATATTGGTTATGCTCCTTTTTCTTTTAACATTCTTACTGATTATACCACATTTACGTTGAAAATTCTTCTATTTTCCGTAATTTTAGCGATAAATCGTTTTCATAACGATTCCATTCAATTTCGCCTCTAATTCATCAGATTTAGCTACAAAATGGTTTGGAGAAACAATTGTTCTCTGCTCCTCTTCATACCTGATAATGACTGGGATTGGGCCTTTATACTGGTCTAAAATACGTGACATTTCTTGATCCGAGTCATGATTTTTCACCTGAATCCAAAAGCGCTCAGCCACTGCTTCTCTTATTTCTTGTGCAATCATTTGCAGACGACCGTCACGTGACTGGACTTTCCCTTTAATATAGTAGAAGGCTCCTTCTCTTACTTCCTGCCCAACCTGTCGATATAAATCTGAAAAGAGGGTAACATCCAATTTTTTCTTACTGTCATCCACCTGTAAGAAAGCCATATTTTCACCTTTTTTGGTACGAATTACTTTTATCTTCTGAACTTCAACCAAGATAATAGCATAGCTATTTTCTGACAAATTACTAATAGGAGTAATCGGATAAATAGCCTTACTTGCAATAGCTTGTAGAGGATGTTTGCTGACGCCTACTCCTAGGAGCTCTTGTTCCATGTAGAATTTTTCTTGCTCCGTCCAGTCCTCCGAATCTTGCCAACTATAGATAGTCTCTCCAAATAAGCTTCCTAATACTTTCACAAATTCAAATAGATTAACTAAATTATTGAATACTTTTTTACGATTTTTTTCAAATGAATCGAAAAGACCAACTTTTACCAAAGGTTCCAGCAAGGGAAGTTTCAAATAATTCTCAGGTAGTTTAGCTAAAAAATCTTCAATATTAGAATAAGGTCTATGTTCAATAATCCAAATAGCCAAATCCTTGCTGAGCCCCTTAATCGATTTCAAACCTAGATAGATAGACTTGTTCGCAATTTTATCGTGATAGGGAATAGTATTAATGGACAATGGGGCTACTTCAAAACCTGCTTCCAAGGCATCTGTTACATAATCACTGTTGGCAGAATTCAACATAATCTGATAAAAGATAGCTGGATAATGTGTTTTAAAATAAGCCAACTGGAAGGCCAAGGCTGAGTAGGCATAGGCGTGAGATCTATTAAATCCATAACCTGCAAACTTCTCCATAACATCAAAAACCTGCTCTGCTTTTTCCGCAGTATGACCAGCTTCTATGGAGCCTTGAATAAAGGAAGCCCTCATCTCATGCATGGCAGTGGCATCCTTTTTACCCATAGCTCGACGCAAAATATCGGCCTTCCCAAGACTAAATCCAGCAAAGCGCTGAGCAACCTGCATAACCTGCTCCTGATAGAGCATAATTCCATAAGTTGGAGCCAAAATATCCTCCAGAGCTGGATCTAGAACAGTCACTTCTTCCTGCCCATGTTTTCTAGCTACAAAATTATTGATATAATCACTAGCACCTGGTCGATTTAGGGAAGTAGTTGCTACTACATCTTCAAAACAGACTGGTTGAACACGCTTGAGTAAGCGAATGGCACCAGGTTGCTCAAATTGAAAGATACCTTTTGTATTTCCAGAGGCAAAAAGAGCTAGCGTTTCTTTATCTTCCAAATCGATTTCTTCAATTTTCAAGTGAATATCTTCTGTTTCAGCAAGCAACTCTTGCATTTTCTGGACAAAGGTCAAATTTCTTAGTCCCAGAAAATCCATCTTCAAAAGTCCACTTGCTTCAACTCCATGAGCATCATATTGAGTCAGTGGAATTTCGTCACCATGCTTTAGTGGGATATAGTCTGTCAAATCTTGGTCACTGATTACAACACCAGCCGCATGGACAGAGGTTTGTCTTGGATATCCCTCAATCTTGCAGGCAATTTCAAAGGCTTTTTGGTATTCTAACCTACTATTGATTTGCTGACGAAACTGGAGATTCCCCTCATAGGCCGACTTGAGATTATCACGAAAACTGATTTTCTTGGTAATTGCAGATAATTCATACTCTGGCACACCAAAACGTTTCAAGACGTCACGTAAAGCTTGCTTGGCCCCAAAGGTCG
The DNA here is from genome assembly GCA_905221285.1 of bacterium. Classification (GTDB taxonomy): domain Bacteria; phylum Bacillota; class Bacilli; order Lactobacillales; family Streptococcaceae; genus Streptococcus. Next base: position 60,659 of record CAJNCM010000004.1, on the reverse strand, counting down.
AAAAAGTAACGATTTGAGCCGCATGTTTACTACCATATTTATTACCAACATATCTGATAAAATCTGGACGATAAATATCTGGAATATCAATATCAATATCAGGCATGGTATAGCGTTCACGATTGAGGAAACGTTCAAAAATCAGATTTTTCTCTACTGGGTCAATCCCTGTAATGTCTAAAGCATAGGAAACCAAGCTACCAACTGCGGAACCTCGTCCCATTCCCATATAATAGCCATTCGAACGTCCAAAACGCAGCAAATCCCAGACGACCAAGAAATAATCATCAAAGCCCATATCATGAATAACAGCCAATTCTTGGTCTAGTCGTTCTTGATATTCTTTACTAGTCAACCCCTTCTGAGCAAGCCCAAGCTCAGCGCGTTCTCTCAACTCTTCTACTGCTGGTCTAGCTGGGTTAAAACGAGGCAATTTTAGACTAGTATCCAAGTCATAAGAAATACCTGAAATCAGCTTTTCTAAGTTTTCCAAGGCTTGAGGAAAACGTTCTTGGAATAGTTTCTCTAAAGAACTTGCTGATATAAAAACATCTTGTCTCGAACGCAAGGGAACTTCTCTGAGTGGTAGATTTTCTTTAATCGCTGTTAATACTTGAAGAACTTCTCTATCCTTACTTTCAAATGTATTGACCCGATACAATGGCAAAATAGGATGGTGAAATTCGCTGGCCAGTGTTTCTGGGTAAACCCCTATATAGTAATCACAGCCTAGATTTAACAACTCAAGCTCTTCAAAATAAGGCACAATTACCGCAATATCCTCTAGATACTGAGATAGAACTGACCAACTTTTCTCCCCCTGCATCTTGGCTGTTGAAAGCTTCATCAACTGCTGATAGCCCACACTAGATAAAGCTAAAAAGCGCAGATTCACATCCTTATCATATACAAGCACATTCATTTCAAGCCCTAACAAAGGATGAATGCCGTATTTTTTTGTAACCTCTAGAAAGTCGAAAGCCCCATAAAGATTGTCAATATCCATCATAGCCAGATGAGTGTAGCCATAGTCTTTTGCTACTCTCACATACTTGTCGATTGAAATGACACTCTCCATAAAACTATAGACTGTTTTTGTATCTAGTTGTGCGATCAATTTACACTTCTCCTCTATCGTTCTCACTATATTATACCATTTTCAAAAAGAGAAAGAAAAGAACCTGAGATAGTAAATCTCAAGTTCTTTCTGTATTTGATTGCAAGTCAGCATTTAATATAGAGCAAAATGATTATTCTTCATCTTCTCTTTTCTTACGAGCAATCAATCCAAATCCACTTAGGGCTCCTAGAAGTCCGAGTGCTGCAAGGCTAGCGTGATCTTCTGTACCTGTATTTGGAAGTTCACGTTGACCATCCATGTATTGAGGTGTAGAAGGCGCTGCTGGTTGAGCTGGAGTTGCTGGAGTACCATTATTATTTCCGTTGTTATCTCCATTATCTGCAGGCGTTACAGGTTGTGGAGTTTCTGGTTCTGGCTCAGGTTTTGGTTCCGGCTTAGGCTCTGGTTTAGGAGCTGGAGCTGGTGTTGGACCTGGGTATGGAGTTGGATTTGGTGTAGGATCCTTAGGAACGTAGTTGATTGGTGTATCTTGCGTTGGATCACCAGGTACCTCTGGTACTTCATATCCTTTCGTTGGATCATTTGGATCAACTGGTTTCAATGGATTTCCATTTGGATCTACTGGAATGAATCCTGGTACATAAGGTACTTTAGGTTTGTCAGTTCCTGGTTTAGTTGGATCTTTCGGATCGTTTGGATATGTGATTGGATTTGTTGGTGTTCCTGGAATATTTGGAATCCATGAACCTAACTTATCGTAAATCACTGTTTCATTGATATCCTTGATTGTATCAGGAGTTACTTTTACATCTTTAGTTGATGATTCTAGATCACCAGCTTTAGCGATGTATCCTTTCACAACTGGTACTTGGTAACCGTTGAAGATATCATCGTTACGATCTGTTGTCCATTCACCATATGTGATTTCACCAGTTACTAAGTTAACTTTCGCTTCACGAGTGAACTTGATTGTTTCAACACGAGTTTCAGAAACTTCTTTTCCATTGCGATCTACATACTTGATCGTACGTGTAGCTGATTTCTCAGTTACAAGATCTTTCACAGTATTTGGCCATACTGGGCTGTTTGGATCGTTAGGGAATACTGGTTTACCTGGTTCTGGTGTAGATGGTGTCACAGGTGTTCCATCTGGATTCTTCGGTAAGTTTGGATCAGTTGGATCTACTGGTTTACCTGGTGTAACTGGAATAATTCTTTCAGCTACTGTTACAGTGAAGATTTGATCTACAGATTTATCTTTATCAAATACTCTGTCTGTATCTTTAGATGGGAACTCGTTCTTAACGACTCTGTATCCAGCTTTTTCAAGTTTTTCAATAGTCTTAGTTACTTCATCAACTTTAGACTTAGTGAAGTTCGCTCCTGAATCACCTTCATCAATTACTGGAGTTGATACTACTTTACCTTTTTCATCTACGAAGTTAGTGATAGCTTTTTGTTTATCAGTTACGTAAGTGATTCGCGTATCAGTTCCTGGATCTGTTGGTACTGGTGGTACTTCATATCCTTTAGTTGGATCGTTTGGATCTACTGGTGTTAATGGAACTAGTGGGTTATCCGGACTAATTGGTTTAGTTGGATCTTTTGGCACCACCGGTGTAGTTCCTGGGATATAAGGCACTTTAGGTTTATCAGTTCCAGGTTTAGTTGGATCTTTTGGATCGTTTGGATACGTAACCGGAGGAACTGGTGTAGAACCTTCTGGTACTTTTGGAATCCATGAACCAAGTTTAGTGTAGACAACTTCGATATTTTCATCTTTAGAGTCTGCAGTTAATCCTGTTGTAGCTGCTACTTCTTTTTGTTTGGCATCTTTCAGGATGTAGCCTTTAACGACTGGTGATTCAACTTTATCGAATGTTGTATCTCCATCTTTAGCTGTCCAGTTACCGTATGTGATCTCACCTGTTACAGAGTTAATCTTAGCTTCACGAGTGAATGTAACTTTATCTGTTACTTTCTTAGCCACTTCCTCACCTTTTTCGTTAACGTATGTGATTGTACGGTTCACGTGGCGAGTTGTATCAATCTTCTTGATTAGATCTTCAGTCCATTTTGGTCCATCAGGGTTCTTAGGATCGATTGGTTCACCTGGTTTTGGTTTATTTGGATCATTTGGATTTTCTGGATCTACTGGTTTGATTGGCTCAACGTGTGGTTTAACTGTAACTACGAAGCTTTGATCTACTTTCGTATCTTTATCGTAGTTCTTATCTGTAGCAGTTGTGAATCCGTCACTCACTAAGTCATATCCTAGAGCTTTCAATTCAGCAAGTTTAGCTACTGTACTGTAGTCGATTGGTTCTCCAGATTTACCTTCTAGGTTATCTGTGTGAAGTACTGTTCCAGTTCCTTCTACCACATAAGTTACTTTTGCTTTCTGAGTATCTTTCTCATAAGTGATTTCAGTATCTTCTGTTGGGGTTTCAGGTGTTGGTGGAACATATCCTTTACTTGGATCGTTTGGATCTACTGGTTTCAGTGGGTTTCCATTTGGATCTTTTGGTGTAGTTCCTGGTACGTAAGGAACGATTGGTCTATCGTTTCCTGGTTTAGTTGGATCGTTCGGATCATTTGGATATGGAAGTGGATCAATTGGTGTTTCACCTTCTGGTACTTTCGGTACCCATGAACCAAGTTTAGTGTAAACTACTTCGATGTTTTCATCTTTAGAGTCTGCAGTTAATCCTGTTGTAGCTGCTACTTCTTTTTGTTTGGCATCTTTCAGGATGTATCCGTTAACGACTGGTGATTCAACTTTATCGAATGTTGTATCTCCATCTTTAGCTGTCCAGTTACCGTAAGTGATTTCACCTGTTACTGAATTGATCTTAGCTTCACGATTGAATGTAACTTTATCAGTTACTTTCTTAGCTACTTCCTCACCTTTTTCGTTAACATACTTAATTGTACGGTTCACGTGGCGAGTTGTATCAATCTTCTTGATTAGATCTTCAGTCCATTTTGGTCCATCAGGGTTCTTAGGATCGATTGGATCACCCGGTTTTGGTTTATTTGGATCATTTGGATTTTCTGGATCTACTGGTTTGATTGGCTCAACGTGTGGTTTAACTGTTACTACAAAGCTTTGATCAACTTTTGTATCTTTATCGTAGTTCTTATCTGTAGCTGTTGTGAATCCGTCACTTACTAGGTCATATCCTAGAGCTTTCAATTCAGCAAGTTTAGCTACTGTACTGTACTCGATTGGTTCTCCAGATTTACCTTCTAGGTTATCTGTGTGAAGTACTGTTCCTGTTCCTTCTACCACATAAGTTACTTTCGCTTTTTGAGTATCTTTCTCATAAGTGATTTGCGTATCTTCTGTTGGATTTTCAGGTGTTGGTGGAACATATCCTTTACTTGGATCGTTTGGATCTACTGGTTTCAGTGGATTTCCATTTGGATCTTTTGGAGTTGTTCCTGGAACGTGAGGAATCACTGTTGTTGGTGTTCCTGGTCTAGTTGGATCTGTTGGATCGTTTGGATATTGAGGTTTCTCAACTTTTGGAACTTCGAATCCTTCTGGTACTTTTGGTACATATTTACCTAGTGGTGTGTAAACAACATTTACTACAGAATCAGCTGCATCGTGAGCTACGTTCTCTACTTTTTCAGCTGCTTTAATATCTGCAACATATCCTTCGATTACTGGAGATGTTACTTCAGCTAATGTTTGTGGTTTTGTCCAATCAGAAGTATAAGTGATTTCACCTGTTACTTTGTTTAGGTCACCTTTACGAGAGTAACGAAGTTTTTGTTCTACCGTTGGACGAGCCTCTTGACCACGTTTATCAGCATCTACTTTTTCAGTATTCGCATATCTGTAGTTGATTGTACGATTTACCTCATCTAGTAATCCAAGTTGTTCGTATGTACGTTGTTTTGGATCTCCAGGTACTTTGTCTCCTGGTTTTGGAGTTGTGTTTGGATTGTTTGGATCTAGCGGTTTATCCGGATCGATTGGAGTGATTCCCTCTTTAACGATTACATAGTAAACTTGACTAATTCCATCATTACCTTTGTCATCCTTGTCATCAAATGTACGGTTAGCATCAGCGTAGAATGCTACACGTTCTGCTGTATAAGCTGCATCAGTTGGAGCAACAACTTCATAACCTTTAGCTTCTAATTCAGCTTTAACGTTATCGATGTTTGTTGTCTTGATTGCTTTACCTGTATCTCCTGCTTCCGCAACTGATACGTGAACGGCAGTTCCATCCTCTTTAATGAAGTGAACTAGAGCAACTTGAGAACCATCTTTCACATACGTAATTGTAGTGTTTTGAGTTGGATCTTCTGGTACTTTCGGTACTTCATATCCTGCCGTTGGATCGTTAGGATCTTTCGGAGTTAATGGTTTACCGTTTGGTCCTACTGGTGTTGTTCCAGGGATGTATGGTACTACTGGAGTTTCAGTAGGTGTTCCTGGTTTTGTAGGATCGTTTGGATTATTTGGATATGGTTTTGGCGTTAAGTCAGTATTCGCTGGAGGTGTTACTCCTTCTGGAATTACTGGAACATATGAACCAAGTTTACGGTAGATGATTGTTTCTTCACTATCTTTATCCGTAGCTTTAACACTTTCACGAGCTGTTGATTTAGCTGCTGAAGCTACATATCCTTCTTTAGCTGGTGTTGGCACAGCATCGATTGTTGTATCATCGTCTTTAGCTTTCCATGTACCAAAGTTAGAGATTGCTCCAGTTACTGGATCTAAGTCAGCTGTACGAGTGAATGTTAATGTTTGGACATTATCAGGAATACCTGCATCTGATCCGTCAGCTAGTTTGTAATGAACTGTGTGTGTTACTTCTTCGATTAATCCTAATTCTTTGTAAGTACGTCCTTTTGGATCGTTTGGTACTTTATCATCAGGTTTTTGAGTAACGTTTGGAGAATTTGGATCTGTTGGTTTAGATGGATCGATATTTACTGGTTTTGTAGTATAGATTACTGTTTCATTAATATCCTCAGCAGTTGCTGTTACTTCTGCCGCTGGTACAGACTCTTTATCTGGAGTGAAGTTTGTAACTTTTGGTGAAGTCACAGCTTCAAATGTTTGAGCTGGTGACCATTCTCCGAATGTAACCTTACCAGTTACTGGATTGATAGTTGCTGAACGTTTGAACTCTTTAGTTTCTTGTACTGAATCAGCAGCCTTTGAACCATCTGCGTAAACATACTTGATTGTACGTTTCACTTCCTCTTTACGTCCGTCTTCTAACTCTTTGATTAACTCTGGAGTCCATTTTGGTCCGTTTGGATTATTTGGATCGATTGGTTGATCTTTCGTTGGAGTTGGATCGTTTGGATTTACAGTAATTGGCTTAGCAGTTACTAGGACTTTGTATACTTGGTTAGTCTTAGAATCTGCATCGAATGTACCATCTGTTGGGTAGTTGTTTTCTACAACTGTATAACCTTTAGCTTTTAGTGCTTCAATTGTTGCTGTTACATCTGCAGCTTTAGTGAATGCTTTTCCTGTATCACCAGTATCTACTACTGATTCTGCAACTGCACCTTTTTCAGTCTTATCCGTTTCACTGTTTACTTCGATGAAGTGAACAATCGCTACTTGTGATCCATCTTTAACATAGGTAATTGTAGTGTTCTCTGTTGGATCTGTTGGTAAGTCTGGTACTTCATATCCTTTGCTTGGATCGTTAGGATCTTTCGGTGTTAATGGTTTTCCATTTGGTCCTACCGGTGTTGTTCCAGGAATGTATGGAACTACTGGAGTTTCAGTAGGTGTCCCTGGTTTTGTAGGATCTGCTGGAGTTGCATTTGGATATGGTTTTGGATTTAGGTCAGCATCTGCCGGAGGTGTGATGCCTTCTGGTACTACTGGTACATATGAACCAAGTTTACGGTAGATAATTGTTTCTTCACTATCTTTATCCGTAGCTGATACATTTGTACGTTCTGTAGATGTTTTTGCTGAAGCCACGTATCCATCTTTATTTGGTGTTGTTACAGCATCAATTGTTGTATCTCCACCTTTAGCTTTCCATGTACCGTAGTTAGAGATTGCTCCTGTTACTGGATCTACCTCTGCGGTACGTGTAAATGTTAATGTTTGTACATTATCAGCGATACCTGCATCTGAACCGTCTTCAAGTTTGTAGTGAACTGTGTGTGTTACTTCTTCAACTAAACCTAGTTCTCTGTATGTACGTCCTTTTGGATCGTTAGGAACTACATCATCAGGTTGTGGAGTAACATTTGGATTTGTTGGATCTGTTGGTTTGTTAGGATCTACAGTTGTTGGTTTTGTAGAGTAGATTACTGTCTCTTCAAAGTCTTTATCTGTAGCCGCTACAGTTTTCGCTGGCACATCTGCAACTGTTGGTGTTACACCTGCAACTGCCGCAGTGTATTTCTCAAGTGTTGGAGAAGTTACTGCTTCGAATGTTTGATCAGCCGACCAATCTCCGTATGTGATTTCTCCTGTCGCTACATTAATCTTACCAGAACGTGTGAATTTAAGTGTTTTAACTTTCTTATCAGCCACACTTGTTAAATCAGATTCTGCTACTGGAGTACCATCTTCGTATACATACTTAATAGTACGTGTTACTTCTTCTTGTACTTTCACAGCATTGATTAAGGCTTCAGTCCATTTTGGTCCGTCTGGATTATTTGGATCGATTGGTGTTACACCTGGTGTTGGTTTTGGATTTTCATTGCTTGATGGTTTAGTTGGATCAAATGATGGAACATCTACTACTTTAGCTTTGAATTTCACAACATATTCTTGATCAACTGCAGCATCTTTATCGAACTTGTCTGCTGATACAAATCCGTTATCAACAAGTTCATAACCTTTCTTAACTAGCTCAGCAATCTTATCAGTTACTGAAGTTGCTGTTGTAGCTGGGTAAGCTGCTTCAGATTTACCTGTTACTGCGATTGGATCTGCAAGACCTGGAGTAATGACTTTATCTGTATTAGTAGGATCTACTTCTACGAATTTAACTACAGCTTTTTGTTCCACTGGAGTATAAAGAACTGTAATCTTGTAGTCATCCGCTTCTGCATCGATTGCTGCAGTCGCTTCTACGGTAGCGTTATCTGGAACATAACCAGTTACTTCTGGAGAGTTAACAAGGTTGAATTTATCATCTTTAGCTTTTTCTGCATCAGATAATGTAATCGCATCGTTAGATGTTCCACCTACTGGAGTCCATGGTCCAAATGTAACGATTGATTTTTGAGCAGCTGTTGCATCTGCTGCAATTGCTTTGTTTGTGATGTGATCGTAGTAAACTGTACGAGCTTTGTATTCTTCTGGAGAATCATATCCACTCTTATCCAATACAGCCTTATAAGTAGCGTATTCTGTTGGATATTCTTTTGCAGCTAATGTGTAATCGATTGTACGGTCACGTTCATAGTGAAGTGTTTCAGTCACTGTTGGTGCTGCTGTTGTTCCACGTTTATCTGCTGGTACATCATCTGTACTTGCATATTTGTACTCGATTGTACGTGTCACTTCTTGGGTATCTTTAATTTTACGAGTAACTTTCTTGTGACGTAGGTAGACATTGAATGCTTGATCTACTTCTTTATCATCATCAAACTTACGTCCACCTTCTACAGCTGTACCTTGAGAGTTATTTGTATAGTCATCTGTTACTAATTCATAACCTTGGTCTTCATATTTTTTGATTGTTTCAGCTGTTGTATAAGGAATCTTCGTATGAGATTTACCTTGAAGCGTTGTAACACCATAAGTTGTTTTCGCATCTGCACCTGTTGCAGGAGCTGGATTAGCGTTTTGAACTTCAAGAATACGAGCATCACCTGTTGCATCTAAATCGATATATGTTACTTTAGCTTTTTGAATATCAGCTTTGTAAACAACATACATATCGAAGTCATCTTTGTCGTCTGAACGAACTTCTGATACTAATGGTTCGTATGCACCAACATCTCTAGTATTGTCAGCTACTGGAGTATATAATCCTACAGGTTGTTTTCCATTATGGATGTGTCCCATCTTACCATCTTCACGAGGAGTGAAGTCAGCAGTTACGACTTCAGCAGTATACCCTTTAACTGTCGGTGAGATAATTTCTTTAAATTTAGAGTTTGCATCACTTGAAGCAGTCCATTTACCGATGATAATTGAACCTTGGTTAAACTTAGTTCCTGCAGGGATAGTATCTCCAACATTGTAAACATGACCAGATGCGTCTGTAACTTGGTTTGTAGTTACTATTTCTGTATCAGTTGTACCTGCTTCAGAGAAGATCTTGTAATCACGAGTATAGTCAATCGTTTGTGTACGAGTAACTGGCGTGTTATCGATTGCTACGATTGGAGCATTATCTTTATATGAATCTTGACTTGCTGGATTATCATTAGCATCTTCATATACATAATGAATTGTACGAGTGATTGAAGCTTTTGACTGTGGCTTAACGATTGGTGTATAAGTTGCTTTACCAAAGTCTGTACCATATTTACTTGTTACTGGGTCCCCAGCTACTTTATCGTTATAGTCAACATCCGGTTGTTGTTTTACTACACCAGTACCAGTTCCTACGAACTTAGGATCTGGTGTGAAAGTAATTTCACCAGTATCTTGGTTTAATGTGTAAGTACCTTCGTTTTCAATTACGATTTCTGTATCAGTTACTTTAGTGTAACGACGTGGAACACTTGTCACTTCTCCTGTTTGTGGATCGATGTGAACTGCATTTGGAAGAGTTACGTTCATTAAGTCTTCATATGTCGCAGCAGTACGAGTTCCTTTTGGAATCACATCATTATTTGCGTTGTAAGTTGTTCCATTAAGTGTAATACTTTCACCTTTTGGAACTAACTGATCTGCTGATGTTTCCTTGGCTAAAGTTGAAATCTTATTTCCGGTTTCACGCGGAATTGTTTGTCCAGTATTATAAGTTACATTGTCGAATGTATTATTAGCTGAATTAGTAAATGGCGTATTGATAGTAGCTCCTGCTGGAATTGTTCCTCCCGCTGGAATTGTTTGCTCTGTTCCATTCGCTAATGTTACTTTTACTTCCACTGGTGCTGGGTGATTGCTTTGAGGTTTTGCACCAGCAGGGATCGTAGTACCTGAAACTAATCGAATGTTATTTACAGTGACATTTCCTGTTCCTGTAACATTCACATCACCAGTATTCGCTATTGTAGTTCCTGCCGGAATTTTATCTGCTGGTTTATAAGTGACTGTTGTTCCATCTGTTAGTGTAACAGTTGTTTCCTTATCAACTTTTGTATCTTCTGTATATAATTTCCCTGGTGTTTCTTTTCTAGTTGCAAAAGTTGGTTTCTTAGTTTTATCTAGTATTACATAATCAGCTGTATACTTAACGTCTTCTACTTTATCATTCGTAACAGTTTCAACAGTTCCATAAACTGGGATAGTTGGATTAGATTTTTGAACAGCACCTTGAACATCCTCAGTAGTAGTATCTTCTCCTACTGGACGAACGTCGATTACCGTTGGAATATAACTAGTATCCATTGATTTGGCACCGTTATTTCCATTGTTTACATTTTCTAATACTTTATCTTTTTCAGCTAGAGTCGTACTTGTTAGAGATTCTTTAATTGTATCTTCTGTAGCTTCCCATCCAGTGTGACTTCCATTATCATCCCACGCGCGGATAGCTACCCCTTTAGCTGTACCTACAAATCCTGCTTCTGGTTGAAAACTAATCTTAGTAAAGCTTAGAGAACCTTGTGTAGTATTCTTACCTTCTGCAGAACCTTCATTTAGTTTATAAACCCCAACTTTATTCCCAGCTGTATCATATTCAGTATATTCAGATAAGTAATATTCAGTCTTACCTGTCAATTTATTCGTTACTTTAACAGCTGTACCAAGAGTATTTCCTCTTGCATCTTTAACAACAACTTCCGTACCGTTATAGATTGTTTGGCTTAAGTGGTCTTTTACTTCAACAGTCTTACCAGTTGGTTCTTCAGATTTAACAACCGTATCATTTAACACCATCTTAGGCGCCGTATTATTATCAATTTCCGCCCATTGTTTATAGTTAGATTCAATTGTTTTACCACTAGCCTTGAACATAGCGTTGGTAGGGAAATTCACTTCTTGTTTTTTCCCTTGAAAATCTTTTGTTTCATGACGTGTTCCACGAGGTGGGTGAATAACGTTCGCAACAAAGTCTTCTACTTCCCCTGAAGACGCTAATCCTGTTGGTAATCTTAAGTCGTTTTTGTCTACAGAAACACGTAAACGAACACCAAGATTATCTACTGATGTGTTTAATAATTGAGGTGTATTTTTGAAGGTGATATCATATGTTCCATCAGCATTAGCTGTTACTAATTCAGATGATTCATAAAGATCGAATTTACCGTTACCGTTAAAGTCAACCCATCCACGAACATAGGCTACATCATTATTGACACCACGGTTAACTTTGACACCTTTTAAGATATATTCATTTTCACTTGCATGACGTAGTGTGTACTTAGTCGCAACTGCTGGATCAAGAAGTTGTCCTTCTCCTTCATCTGGTAGATTCCCTACACCAAGTCCACGTGTAGCTTGGTTATACAATCCTTTAATTGGCAAACCGTCTCCGCCTTGCAATGTATTTGCAGTCGCAAGAATTTCACCATTTTTAATAGCTACTTGTGTTCCATCAGCCATACGAATAACAGGGTTTTTACCATCTAATAAGTACGTCCCTGATTGACCTTTAGAGTTTGTAACTTGAGTTGTACCACTAACAAGACTGATTTCTTTATAGTCTTCTGAGTTCACTAAGTCATCAAGTACCCATGCTCCATTTGGCTCAGCTATAGTAGTACGGAAGTCCGTATCTGCAGGAACATCCCCTAAATACGGTTGTGTCGCAGTTACTTGAGTTCCGTTTTTATCTTTATTAAAGTTACCGATAATATGCTGTGCAGAACCATACGAAGCTGGTGCATCCCCACCATCATAGATAACGAAACCGACTGTTGCAGATTGGCTACCATTAGCATTAATATAGACTCCTAAGTTCTCAACGTTTTGAGAAATTCCTATAGGAAGATCATATCCATTATTAATACCAGAATCAAAAGGTCCAAATAATTGACTACCATAGCCTGTTTCTGTTTTATTCGCCCACTCAGAAAGTTTGTAACCTGTATTTAGCTTAGCGCCTGTTTTTCTATCAAAAGTATATGTAAAGTTGTCGTTAACATTTCTATTAGGGAATAAGCCTTTAGAGTTTGTTTTGTTTTTATTTAAACGCATGAACTCTTCCCAAGGTGTCCCATCAGATTCGAACTGAGTGAACTCTGCCACACTTAAATCTTCTGAATCAACAGCAATGGCATTAACTGCTACTGGGCGACCATTATATGTAGCTGACAATTGGAATTTCACCCCAACGTTACCACCGTCATAAGCTGGAGCGAATGCTGTTAATCGTTCACGAGTTATTCCTTTTGAATCCTCATATTTAGTTTCAAATCCCGCTAATCGTAAATGACTCCAGTTTGGATCTTGTCTTGTTACAATGACATCTTCACGTTGAACGACACCATCAACCGGACTTCTGTTGATATTTTCAGGTTCTCCATTAGCTTTATTTAGAGTATACGTTTCTGTTGTAACTTTTTTACGAGATAGCGAACTTACAGTTGCACTTAATGTATACCCTTTCACCTTGGTTGGTACATCAAAACGCATACCTTCTTGAAGAACTTCGAATATTTCGTTATTTCCTCGACCACTAGATTGGTTGTTTTTAACTTCATTTGAAACATCATTAAATGTTTTCCATAAAGTATATTTAGCTAATCCAGATGCTAAAAACGCTGGATCATTCGTTTTCTTACCAACTAACTCTGGGTGTGTAGTTGATTCAAGAACTGTACGAACCATTGTAAAACGGCCACGTTCTTGACGTCCTTTTGAACTAGTGAAGTTAACCATAGCTGGATTGTCAACATATTCAACAGCTCCTACTTTTGTTCCATCAGAATAGGTAATAGACGCAGTGGCAAAGTCGAACCAGTTAATTGCTTCACGAAGTTGACTATAGTTTTTCTCACCAGCCGAACCATAAGAAACATCTGCTATGGCAAAATCATGTGTATTGTTACCATTTTGGTCTACCTTACCATTCGCCAACGTTACTGTTGCTACTGCTTGACCTGTGTTACCTTTTCGTTTAACTTCAATCTTATCTTCAGCTGTTAAAGTTGGGTTGGCTGTACGAATTTCTTTTTCAATCGCACGTGCTTCTTCTTCAGTAATATCACCAACATTATTTACAACAACTTTGTTAATAGGATTAGCAATTGCTACAGTAGATCCTGCTGCATCCGGCAACACTGCTTCTACTTTACCTACGTGTCCTGCACGTTTCATCTCAGCATAAACTGCTTCGATAGCTGATGAGATACGTTGGAGTTGGGCATCCAATTCTTCCTTAGTGATTTCTCCGGCAGCAAGAGCTTTCTTAGAAGCTTCGATTTGAACTTTAGCTGAAGCTACTGCAGTTGCGATTGCTTCTTTTCCAGCTTTATCTTCTGCCTTTTTATCCGCAAAGTTTGAGGCAGTTGTGTTCAATACTTCTGCTTCAGATGTCAACTGTTCAAGAACAGTTTTAGTAGCAGCAATTTGGTTTTCTGCTTTCTTTTGGTCCTTTTTATCAGCTTTTTCATCAACTGCTTTTTCAGCTTTTTTGTCTGTTGAAGGAGCAGTTAATGTTGCTTTTTCTTTATCGGCTGCTTCTGTTTTTTCAGTTGTAGCTGTTTCAGCTGCTTTTTCATCTTTCTTAGATGCTTCAGCAGCTAATTTTGCAACTTCCTCATCACTCAAGGCCGGCTTTTCTACTACAGCCGCTTCTGTCGTAGCAGAAAGAGCTGGTGCCGTCTCATTTGCGACATTCTCACTTACCTTATCATCTTTTGGAGCAGATGCCACAGCTTCTGTTTTATTTTCAGTAGCTGTTTCTTCTGCTTTGGCAGTCGTTTGGGCAGCACCCAAAATCAAGGCTGTCCCCAACAGCACACTCGCAGCACCAAAATGATACTTACGAATAGAGAAACGTTGGCTCAAGCCATACCAATCAAAAGATTTATTTTTTTGTCTTTTTGATTTATACATAATGTTCACTTTCCACATTTTTTTATGTAATTTCGAATTACAATTATATAGTATATATTTTATCACAAAAACGCTATCAGTTCAAGAAAGAAATAATTATATATATATATATCGTTTTTTGATATTGTTTATATTTATATACTATTTTGTTTTTGACTTTATCTTGGTATTTTTTTTGCTTTTTTGATATAATAAATTAAAGTATAATTTTACTGGAGGTTTTATGCGTTTTAATCGATTTAGCTATTTAGCGCTACCTAGAGATACAATTATCTTTGAATTAAAAAAGTATGGATTTGATTTACCAGTCAACATCACAAATAAAAAAATGCTTGAAGCGTTTCTCATTCGTTTCTTTTTTAATTTTAAAGATAGCACCTATCCTCTATCCAGTTTAGCAGTTGATAAAGAAACTGACTTACTGACATTTTTTCAATCAGATAAAGAGTTGACTGCAGATATTTTCTATACTGTAGCCTTTCAACTTTTAGGTTTTTCTTATTTGGTTGACTTTGAAGACAGTGATGTTTTTCGTAAAGAGTCTGGATTTCCTATTGTATATGGTGACTTGATTGAAAATCTCTATCAGTTACTCAATACTCGTACCAAAAAGGGGAACACTCTTATCGACCAACTTGTCAGTGACGGTCTTATTTCTGAGGATAATGACTATCGCTACTTTAACGGCAAGAGTTTGGCTACTTTTTCTAGCCATGATGCCATTCGAGAAGTCGTTTACGTTGAGACTCGTGTCGATACTGACCAAAAAGGTCTTCCAGACTTAGTCAAGGTCAGCATTATTCGTCCTCGTTATGACGGGCAAATTCCTGCTATCATGACTGCCAGTCCCTATCATCAGGGAACAAATGATAAAGCCAGCGATAAAGCTCTTTACAAGATGGAGGGTGAACTTGAGGTCAAACCTGCTCACAAGATTGAGCTTGAAGAACCTCAACTCAATCTCGTCCAACCCCAAGGTCAAGCTGAGCTTGTGTCAGAAGCTGAGGAAAAGCTAACGCACATCAACGCTAGCTATACTCTCAACGACTACTTCCTTCCACGAGGTTTTGCTAATCTCTATGTCTCAGGTGTCGGTACCAAAGACTCTACTGGTTTCATGACTAATGGGGACTACCAGCAAATCGAGGCTTATAAAAATGTCATCGACTGGCTCAATGGCCGTTGCCGTGCCTTTACCGACCACACGTGCCAACGTCAAGTCAAGGCTGACTGGTCAAACGGAAAAGTAGCTACAACTGGACTTTCCTATCTAGGTACCATGTCCAATGGTCTTGCGACTACAGGTGTAGATGGTTTAGAGGTTATTATTGCCGAGGCTGGTATTTCTTCGTGGTACAACTACTACCGTGAAAACGGTCTAGTAACTAGCCCAGGTGGTTATCCAGGTGAGGACTTTGACTCCCTTGCTGAACTAACCTACTCTCGTAATCTCTTGGCTGGTGACTATAGCCGTGGTAATGAGGCTCACCAAGCTGACTTAGAAAAAGTAAAAGAGCAGTTAGATCGCAAATCTGGTGACTACAATCAATTTTGGCATGATCGCAATTATCTGCTCAATGCCCATAAGGTAAAGGCAGAGGTTGTCTTTACTCATGGTTCACAGGATTGGAATGTCAAACCACTTCATGTTTACCAGATGTTTCACGCCCTTCCTGCTCATATAAACAAGCATCTCTTTTTCCATAATGGCGCCCATGTGTACATGAACAACTGGCAGTCCATTGACTTCCGTGAGTCCATGAACGCCTTATTGACAAAGAAATTACTGGGACAAGATACAGATTTCCAACTTCCTACTGTCATTTGGCAGGACAATACAGCCCCTCAGACTTGGCTATCACTTGATACCTTCGGTGGGCAAGAAAACTTTGAAACCTTCTCACTTGGTCAAGAAGAGAAAGTCATTCAAAACCAGTACCCAGATAAGGATTTTGAGCGCTATGGTAAGACCTACCAGACCTTCAATACAGAACTCTATCAAGGAAAAACCAATCAGATTACTATTGACCTTCCTGTAACCAAAGATCTTCACTTGAACGGTCGTGCCCAACTCAATCTTCGTATCAAATCCAGTATAAATAAGGGGCTCTTATCTGCCCAACTGCTAGAATTTGGACAGAAGAAATACCTGCAACCTTATCCAGCTGTTTTAAGTGCTAGAACCATTGACAACGGTCGCTACCATATGTTGGAAAATCTCAACGAATTGCCTTTTCGTGAAAATACACAACGAGTCGTGACAAAAGGCTACCTCAATTTACAAAATAGAAATGATTTACTGTTAGTAGAGGATATTAAGGCAGATGAATGGATGGATATCCAGTTTGAACTGCAACCGACTATTTACAAGTTAAAAGAAGGAGATACTCTTCGTTTAGTACTCTATACTACTGACTTTGAAATCACAATCCGTGATAACACCGCTTACCACCTGACTGTTGATCTTGAACAGTCTACTCTTATCCTACCTTGTCAAAAGGCATAATATATCAGACTTTCTATATGGAAGATTTCCACTTGAACAGTTGAAACAAACATACACTTGGTATCAAATGCAATCCCGATATAGGCTTATGATAGGTCTACACGGAAGCTTTGACAAAAGATACTAAAACCCTAACCAACATGTGTACTCATTAATAATACTCGCTACCACACCACATGTTGAAAAATCTTTGTGAATTAACATTAATCATAAATTCACAATAAGTCGTGACAAAAGGCTACCCTAATTGAATGATTTACTGTTAGTAGAGGACACCAATGTAGATAAACGGATAGATACCCAATTCATCTACACTCAACTAGTGACAAGTTAAAAGAGTGGGATTTTCTCCATTTAGTCCTATACTACTGACTTTGAAATCATCATACGTGACAATACCGCTTACCACCCGACTGACGATTTCGTTCCGTCCACGCTTTCTGTACCCAGTACAAGGAGTAACATTTTATGAATAAATCTGAACACCGACACCAACTCATACGAGCTCTTGTAACGAAAAACAAGATTCATACTCAAGCTGAGCTACAAGCTCTTCTTGCTGATAATGATATTCAAGTTACACAAGCTACACTTTCGAGAGATATTAAAAGTATGAACCTCTCAAAAGTACGTGAAGAAGACAACTCTTACTACGTGCTCAATACAGGCTCTATCTCAAAATGGGAGAAACGTCTCGAAATCTACATGGAAGATGCTCTTGTCTTGATGCGTCCCGTTCAACACCAAGTCCTCCTTAAAACCCTTCCTGGACTTGCGCAATCCTTTGGTTCTATCATTGATGCATTAAGTTTCTCTGACGCTATCGCTACTCTCTGTGGTGATGATGTCTGCCTTGTCATCTGCGAAGATGCAGAAGCTGCTCAAAGATGCTTTGAAGAACTGAAAAAATTCGCTCCACCATTTTTCTTTGAAGAATAAGAAAATTCCGTGTCTGATGTGGCACGGAATTTTGTTATATTCTTTACTGAGATGGATTTTCTTTTTTAGTTCGTGCTAATCTCAGGGCACGATTTGGATTGAGACGATTAAATAGTTCTTCCAATTTCTTTTCATTCCAAACATCTGCGGCAGAAACGAAATTACCATCCGCATCTCGGAAAGATATCGGTTTATCTCCCATATCAGTCTCCTAGTCTACAAATTCAAACTCAAATTTACCAATGCGGACCAAATCCCCATCTTTAGCACCACGCGCACGAAGGGCTTCATCAACCCCCATACCACGAAGCTGGCGAGCAAATTTCATGACTGATTCGTCACGATCAAAGTTGGTCATATTAAAGAGTTTCATGAGTTTTTCACCAGAAAGTACCCATGTTGCATCGTCATCACGACTAATTTCAAAGGCTTTTTCTTCCTCATCAAATCCATAGTAGGCTTCTTCTTCCATATCTGACTCGTCGTAGAGCAAGAATTCTGGTGTCTTGTCTAGCAATTCAGCTGTAGCATCCAAAAGCGTAGCCAAACCTTGCTTGGTCAATCCAGAAATCGGGAAGATAGCTGGTAGCTCTTCAAATTCATCGTAGTTTTCAGCCAATTTTTTCTTGAATTCTACAAGATTTTCCTGACTCTCAGGCATATCCATCTTATTGGCTACGATAATCTGTGGACGCTCCATCAAACGGAGATTGTATGACTCTAGCTCTTTATTGATAGCAAGATAATCCTCATATGGATCACGCCCTTCACTAGCTGACATATCAATGATGTGAAGGATGACACGTGTACGCTCGATGTGACGGAGGAACTGAGTTCCCAGACCGACTCCCTGACTAGCTCCTTCAATCAAACCTGGTAGATCAGCTACTGCAAAGGATTCACCTGATTGGGTACGAACCATTCCTAGATTTGGCACAATTGTCGTAAAGTGGTAGGCACCAATTTTGGGTTTAGCAGATGTGATAACACTTAAAAGGGTTGATTTCCCAACAGAGGGGAAGCCTACTAAACCAACATCTGCCAAGATTTTTAATTCCAATTGTAACTCACGTTCCTGACCTGGTTCTCCATTTTCAGAGATTTCCGGTGCAGGATTTTTTGGTGTTGCAAAGCGGATATTTCCACGTCCACCGCGACCACCGTGGGCAACGATAAATTCTTGACCGTGTTCAATCAAATCTGTCAAGACCTTGCCTGTCTCAGCATCACGCACAGTCGTACCTTGTGGTACTCGAACTCTAAGGTCCTCAGCACCACGACCATGCATCCCTTTGGTCATTCCTTTCTCACCAGAATCAGCCTTGAAATGGCGATTATAGCGGAAATCCATGAGAGTACGTAGACCTTCGTCTACAACGAAGACTACATTACCTCCACGACCACCGTCACCACCCCAAGGACCGCCATTAGGGACATATTTTTCACGGCGAAAGGCAACCATACCATCGCCACCATTACCAGCCTTGACCTTGATCTTGGCTGTATCTAAAAACATACTCATTTTTTTCTTCTCACTTTAAAAAAGGGCTGGGAAATCCCAGTCACAAAATTTTCTTGAATCTATTTTATAGATTACTGAGGGCACCAATTGCAGTTGCAAAAATACCCAAAATACTTGCTACTAACATGATAAGTACGATAAGCAAGGTTAATTTCTCAAACATAGTTTTTTTACGTTTTCCATTATCTCCAAATGCCATTTTTATCTCCTTCGTTACATTCTATTTTCTATTATCTTAGCATGAATTTAGCTAGTTTTCAATAGTCACTTGCTACCGGCGCAATAATCCATAAAATGATATAAGCTACAATTCCTGCCCCATAACAAAATGCAAGAACACCCCATATTACACGAACAATAGTCGGATCAATATCAAAATAATTTGCGACCCCAGCACATACTCCAGCAATTTTTTGATCACTACCACTTCTCATCAATTGTTTTTTCATAGCTATTCCTCTTTCTATTCTTCATGGTCTTTCCAATAATCTCTGATGCTGATTAACTGTGTTTTTGAAGCCCTCAGCATTCGTCTAGAGCCTTTTACAGGCACAGCAACCACCTGTTGCGGTAGATACAAAACTGTCTTAAAGATACGCTGACTGACCGTATCATCTTTTGCTAAATCTTTCTGGAAGTTATTTGAAATAATGGCATCCAGATAAAACTCATGCACTCGTTTTCCAAAGTTCTCAGCTGAAATCTCGTACAATTTCTCTGATAAGGTATGCTCATCCATATCTGGAGTTGCAATCAGGGCCTCCAAAATAGCACCAGCCAAATCATGTTCTCCATAGTACAAGGTTCCAAACATTTTATCACTGATAAGATTGTCCAGATAAGGATTTCCGTGAGCAATGACAGGCGTCCCACTAGCTAAGCTTTCCAAGTAAGTCAAACCTTGCGTTTCACTCGTCGAGGCCGAGATGAAGAAATTCGCCGCCTTATAATAAAGAGCTGTCTCACTAGGAGCAATCATCCCTGTAAAGATGACCGAGTCTTGAATCTCTAGTTTCTTGGCTTGCTCTTTGAGGTCATCCAGATAAGGACCATCCCCAGCTACCACCAGTTTGACCTTGTCTTCTTCTTTCAGAACTTCTGCAAAAGCTGCTAATACTGCTTGAATATTTTTTTCATAAGAAATTCTGGAAAGACTCAGCAACATCTGTTCGTCCTCTTGAATCCCTAATTTACTACGCAGTTCTTTTAGATTTTCTTGCTTGATTTCTGGACGCTCAAACTTGGCTAATTCAATCCCAGTTGGAATGACCCGTTTCTCAACCTTGACCTTATAGTCAGATAGCAAGTTACGGACAATCTCACTCGGGCAAATGACTCCATCCACATCATGCAAAAAACCTCTAACCAAATACTTGACCATACTAGGACGTATCAACATCCCCTTAGCAATATAATGCACGTAGTCTTCGTATTGGGTGTGATAGGTATGGATGACTGGAATCTTCAATTCACGCGCAATCCAAATCCCCAACAAGCCAAGAGAAAATTCTGTCTGAGTGTGGATAATATCTAGCTGATATTGTTTAGCAATTTCAAGAGCCTTGCTAAAACCTCGATAGGCAAAGCGGCGATCCTTAAAAGCAAAAAAAGGAACACTTGGAATGCGGATAATTTGCCAATCTTCATAGCGATTGACATCCTTATCTGTCGTCGTAAAGATAAAAACGGCGTGCCCTTGCTTTTCAAGCTCCGTTTTCAAAGTTCGAATACTGGTCGCAACACCTGAAACCTGAGGAAAATAGGTATCTGTAAATAAACCAATTCGCATAGATTACCTCACTTTTTACTTTCTCCCTAAAGCGGCTTGTTTCTCATAAAAATCCAACCAGATTTGTAACAGATGCTCTTCAGAATACTCTCTAGAAATATTCTTAGCTTTTTCTTTCAAATCTTTTAAAGCAGCAGGATTCGCTTGATATTCCAGAATAGCTTCTTTCATCTCTTCTCTATCTGCTGTAGCCCGATAATCTCCCTCCAAAATTACCTTATAAAGATCTAAATCACGCAACATAATCGGAGCTTCACAACTGGCAGCCTCTAAAATCGTCATCGGAAAGAGCTCATTATAACTAGGCAACAAGAAAAGATTCGCTAGGGCATACAATTCGCGCATCCGCTCTGGCGATACAATACCTGGAAAAATCAAATTTTTAGGTGGATTCTCCATGATTTTCTTGTAACGTTCATAACCATCTGTCATTCCACCGAAAGAGAAACCACCTGCCCAGATAAAGGTAATTTGCGGCAATTCCTCAGCCAGACGGATAAAATCGTCAATCCCTTTGCGTTTCTGAACTTGACCAGCACCTACTACGATAAACTGATTGTCACTAAGACCTAGCTCTGTACGCAGTCTCGCTACCTCTTCTTGCGGAAGAGGATGCCATTTTTCCTTGTTTACAAAGTTAGGAATATAGGTAACTTTTTCACGTGGAATACCAGCTGCCACCAAATCCTCGATAAACATAGGATTGACCACCACCAAATGCTCCATCCGGTTGTAAAAAGAAAATACATAGCGTTTCACAATTCCCTTTAAGAAAAATGGAATTTTTAAACTCCCCTCAAGTGTATCAGGCAAGAAGTGCACATAGCCAATTTTCCTTCCTGATCGTTTCTTTTGGAAGGTTGATAAATAATAGGGGAAATCAATTGTATGAAAGTGAGTCACATCTGCCTCTATTGGAAGATTTTCTGTAACAATCAATTGGTCCTTGGCATCACGGTGAAGAAGACGAACTAATTCACGGTAAGCACCTGAAACTCCTTGTCCTGCTACTTTCTCACTTGAACTCAACATATTGATGCGTAATTTCTTTTTTTCCATAACTACTATTATATCATTTTCTTTGAATAAAATCAGCAAAAGAAAGGAGAGACTAGAGGAAAAGAGGGGGAAATTTCCTCGCTTTTCCAATAATCTCTCACATGCTATTATATGTTTACTTAATGCCTAGGGCAATGCGTGCATAGCGACTCATTTTTTCAACAGTCCAGGCTGGATACCAGACTAATTTGACCTCAGTATCCGTTACTTCTGGAACCTCTGTCATAGCATCATAAATCTGGTCTGTCAAAAGATCTGCCAGGGGACACCCCATGGTTGTCAAAGTCATATCAATCTCTGTTTGTCCTGTGTCACCGTCAAAACGAATTTCATAGATCAAACCAAGATTGACAATATCGATTCCCAACTCAGGGTCAATAACTTCTTCCAAGGCTGATAAAATTCGTGTTTTGATGTTTTCAATTTGCTCTTCTGTATAAGCCATATTCATCCTCACTCTTAGTCTTCAATAAAATCACGAAGCGGTTTGCTGCGACTTGGTTGGCGTAGTTTTCTCAAAGCTTTAGCTTCAATCTGACGGATACGCTCGCGAGTCACGTTAAAGACTTTACCCACATCTTCAAGGGTACGCATTTTACCATCATCTAGCCCAAAACGCAGACGCAAAACATTTTCTTCACGGTCTGTAAGAGTATCCAAGACCTCATCCAACTGCTCACGCAAGACAATACGAGTTGTATAGTCCACTGGATTTTCAATCACTTCATCTTCGATAAAGTCCCCAAGGTGGCTATCATCCTCTTCACCGATAGGAGTTTCAAGAGATACTGGTTCTTGGGCAATCTTCAAGATTTCACGAACCTTGTCAGGGGTCATATCCATACGTTCAGCTATTTGTTCTGGTGTTGGATCTTGTCCCAATTCTTGAAGGAGATTACGTTGTTCACGAACCAATTTATTAATGGTTTCAACCATGTGAACTGGGATACGGATAGTACGAGCTTGATCCGCAATAGCACGAGTGATAGCCTGACGAATCCACCAAGTTGCGTAAGTTGAGAACTTGAATCCTTTAGAATAGTCAAACTTGTCAACCGCCTTCATCAAGCCCATGTTCCCTTCTTGAATCAAGTCAAGGAACTGCATACCACGACCGACATAGCGTTTAGCAATAGAAACAACCAAACGAAGGTTGGCTTCCGCAAGACGTTGTTTGGCTTCGATATCACCAGCTTCAACTGCTAGTGCCAATTCTTTTTCCTCTTCATTGGTCAAAAGAGGAACGACCCCGATTTCTTTCAAGTACATACGGACAGGGTCATTGACCTTAGCCGAAGTTGAACCAATCAAATCCTCGTCGCTGAGTTCTGGCTCTTCTTCAGTGCTAAGAACACGCGCACTCGGATTTCCTTCATTATCTGTGATAGAAATCCCTGCATCCTGAATTCGTTGCAAGAGATCTTCAATCCCATCAGCATCCAAGGTAAAAGGAATCACCAGACTTGCATTAATTTCATCATCAGTTGCTGTCCCTTTTTGTTTATGATTACGGATAAATTCTGCTACTTGTACATCAAATGTTGTTACTTCTTTTTGTTTTGTTGCCATTATTACTCCATTCTTCTCTTTTGGGAAATTAAACGTTCCAATTCTTCTAGGGCTGTGTCTGTATCTCCTACATGGCTCGCTTCCTGCACCTTCTTTTTGATTCTCATATTGTCCTGATTCAAGAGAGCCTTGTTTCGAGTCATTTCTACTTCACTAAGTTCCTGAGGTGACATCTCAGCAGGCAAATCCTGAGCTAAGACTTGATACCAAGCTCTTTCAACTTCATCTGTCTGTTCTGCTAAAACTTCCGGAGGAAGATTTCCATACTGGCCAAGCAAGTCATATAAGACCTGAAATTCAGGTGTGGCAAATGCAAAGTCTTCCCTTAAACGGTAATCGTTCAAAACAAGAGGAGATTCCATCATTCGATAAAGTAGATGAGCTTCTGCTCTCATAATAGCTGATAACTGCTTGGTGACAGGCATAGTGATTGACGTCGGTCTGGAAATACCTTCCATGCGATTCTGCCTTTGTGCCTGACGACTCTCATTAACAATCTGCTCAATCTGGGCATAATCAAAGGACGCCAGACTGTCAGCTAAAATATGTATATAGCTGTTTTGAGCAGTAATAGATTTTTCTTGAACAATCAAGGGAGCTATTTTTTCAATAAACTCAATCTGAGCCTGCAAATTTTCACTATTTTCAGGTTTGTACTGGTGAATGTAAAACTCAATCGGACTAATACGAGTTTTCGTTAATAGATAGGCCAAGTCTTCTGGACCATTTTTTTGTAGATACTCATCTGGATCCAAGTTATCAGGCATGCTGACAATCTGCACAGGCATATCACCAATTTCGTCCAGTGCTTTCAATGTCGCAGCTTGCCCAGCCTTATCGCCATCGTAAACAAGAACCAACTTCTTGGTTAACCTTTTCAGATGCTCAACATGCTCACGACTTAAGGACGTTCCCATGGATGCCACAGCATTTTCGATTCCAGCACGATAGGCTGCAATGACATCCATGAATCCTTCCATCAGATAAATCTCACTGGTTTTTCCAGAAGATTTTTTAGCCCTATCCATATGATATAATTCGTAACTTTTGTTAAAAATTGCAGTCGATCGGCTATTTTTATACTTAGAAGTTTGTGAATCCGTTTTCTGCCAGATACGACCTGAGAAGGCAATAACCTTTCCCTGGTCATTTGTCAGGGGAAACATGATCCGATTGTGAAAAGTGTCTACAAATTGATTGGCATCTGATAGGTAAAATAGCCCTGAATCTAGAAAATCCTCATCACGATACTGACCAGACAAACGTTGATAAAGATAGTTGCGTTCTGGAGGTGCTAAACCAATCCGAAAATGTTTGAGCACTTCATCTGTCAAACCACGCTGATAAAGGTAATTTCTGGCCTCTTCTCCCATAGTCGTTGTCATGAGAATAGCATGGTAAAATTTGGCAGCATCTTCGTGCATATCATAAAGAGCTTGGTGGGGTGAAGCTGATTTCTGTTCACTATAAAGCGGTTTTTCTACCTCTATCCCGACACGCTGACCTAAGATTTGGACAGCCTCCATAAAGGGAACCCCTTGGTACTCCTCGATGAACTTAAAGACATCACCTGAGCGGCCACAACCAAAACAGTGGTAAAACTGCTTATCCTCAACAACGTTGAAAGAAGGTGTTTTTTCACCATGAAAAGGACAGAGCCCTAGATAGTTCCGTCCTGCCTTTTGTAAAGAAATCACATCTCCTATGACTTCCACAATGTTGGCATTGTTTTTGATTTCTTCAATGACTTGTTTGTCAACCATACACAATACCTCCATGTTATCATAGTTTACTTTATATAGTATACTTTATTTCAGAAAAAAAGTAAACCATTTCACTCATTTTCCCTACTTTATTCAAAGAGTTGATAATAATCAGAGATTTTCATTTTTGCTTTTTCTTCTTGTTTCAAATCTTGGATAATTCGTCCTTCTTTCATGACAATCAAGCGATTGCCATATTTGAGAGCATCTTCCATATGGTGGGTAATCATAAGCGCTGTCAGCTGGTCTTTCTTGACAAATTCATCCGTCAATTCCATCAAGGCCACACTGGTCTTTGGATCAAGGGCTGCAGTATGCTCGTCCAACAAGAGTAATTCAGGACGCTTCAATGTTGCCATCAAGAGACTCAAAGCCTGTCTTTGTCCACCTGATAAAAACTCAATCGGTGTATTCAAATGTTTCTCAAGACCGTTTCCCACTTTTTCAATTGTTGCCTGAAACTCATCCTTATAGCTAGCCAGACGCCTTGGAAAGAGTCCACGCTTTTCACCACGAAACTTGGCAATCAAGAGATTTTCAGCCACTGTCATACGGGGAGCTGTCCCCATCTTGGGATCTTGGAAAACACGTGATAAATACTTAGCTCGCTTCTCTGGTGAAAATTTTGTAACATCTTCACCCAAGATACGAATTGTCCCACTGGTTAGTGATAAGGTTCCCGCAATAGTGTTAAATAGAGTTGATTTACCAGCACCATTTCCACCTAAAATCGTGATAAAATCCTGTTCAAAAATTTCTAAGGAAACATCATTTAAAATAATCTTTTCTTCATCAAAGCCATTTTTAACGACTTTGGTTGCATTTTTTAATTCTACAATGGCTGTCATTTGCTTAACTTGGCTCCTTTCAAGATGGTTTGCTTAAATGTTGGAATCATGAGGCAGACTGCTAAAATCAAGGCGCTGTACAAACGAAGGTAACTTGTATTAAAGCCAAGCGCGATAACTGCCCATACTAAGAATTGATAGGCTATAGAACCCACAACGATTGTAACCAAACGCTCTGCCAAGCTCAAACTCTTGAAGATAACTTCTCCAATAATCAAACTTGCAAGACCTACAACGATAACCCCGATTCCTCGAGATACATCAGCATAGCCTTCTTGCTGGGCAATGAGGGCACCTGCAAGGGCAATCACACCATTTGATAAGATCAAACCCATGAGCTCCATGCGTCCAGTATGAATTCCGAAACTTCTAGCCATATCAGGATTGTCACCTGTAGCAATATAGGCTTGTCCAAGTTTAGTGTCCAAGAAAAAGAGCATGAGAGCAATGACAAGACTGACAAAGATAAGACCTGTCAAGAGTTGATTCAAATCCGAATCAAAAGGCAAAACATCCTGAATTTGCTTAGTTCCAAGCAAGCCTAAATTGGCACGTCCCATAATCAAAAGCATGATAGAGTGACAAGAAGTCATCACCAAAATCCCTGAGAGCAAGGTTGGGATCTTCCCTTTTGTATAAAGAAGGCCTGCTGCCATTCCAGCCAAACAACCTGCTCCTACAGCAACAAGTGTCGCTAAAAAGGGATTTACACCTTTGGTTATCAGAGTGACAGCAACAGCTCCCCCAAGAGGGAAGGAACCTTCTGTCGTCATATCTGGAAAGTTTAAAATCCTAAATGTCATAAAGATTCCCAGACCTAAAATTGCCCAGACAAATCCTTGAGAAATAATAGATAATATCATCTGTTTCTTAACCTTTTCTATACGATTTCTATTGTAAAAAATTGGAGGAGATGTCCCCAACTCCTCCATTGTAGATTATTCAATCACTTGTCCTGCTTCTTTGAGAACAGATTCAGGAATAGTAATACCTAACTCTTGTGCCAATTTTTTATTGATTACTGATTTACCAGTTGAAAAGACATTGACTGGTGTGTCAGCTGGTTTTGCACCTTTCAAAACTTGCGCAATCATTTTACCAGTTGCCACACCAAGGTCATGTTGGTCAACTACAACGGATGCCAAACCACCTGCTTCTACCATAGCAGTTGCGCTTGGGTAAATTGGTTTCTTAGCTGATTGGTTGCTCGATACAACAGTTGAGAATGCTGAAGCAATAGTGTTATCGATTGGAACCCAGATAGCATCAACCTTGCTAGTCATAACGTTAACTGTTGAAGCAATTTCGTTTGTTGAAGGAACCGCAAATGTTTCCACTGTCAAACCTGCTTTTTCAGCATAAGCCTTAAATTCTTCTACCTGTGTTTTTGAATTGTCTTCGCTGCTTGAGTAAAGAGCTCCGATTGTTTTCACATTTGGTGTCAAAGCTTTGATGAGTTCAACTTGTTGTTGAGCTGGGTTGTGGTCAGATACCCCTGTAATGTTGCCACCTGGTTTTTTCAAATCTTTAACCAAGTTAGCACCGATTGGGTCAGTAATAGCGGCCATGATAACCGGTAGGTCTTTTGTGGCGCTTGCCAAACCTTGAGCAGCTGGTGTTGCAATCCCTACTACAAGGTCATTCCCATTTGCAACCAATTGTTTACTCATTGTCGCAACCTTACTTTGGTCGCCTTCTGAGTTCATAAAGTCAATTTTCAACTGATCATCTTTATAGCCTTCTTCTGCAAGTCCATCTTGGATCCCTTTATAAATCAAATCAAGAGATGGATGGCTCACAAACTGAAGAACACCAACTTTGGCAACTTTCTTCTCATTCTTAGCTTCTGGTTTATTCATTGAAGAGTAAATCAAGCTTCCTGCTACTAAGACTGCTAATGCAGCGATAATTCCAATTAAACGTTTATTTTTCATTCTATTTCTCCTTTTTATTTCCTTTAAAATACTTCACTTATCTAATACTCTTCGAAAATCTCTTCAAACCACTTCAGCTTCACTTTGCCGTAGCTATGGTTACTGACTTCGTCAGTTCTATCCACAACCTCAAAGCAGTGCTTTGAGCAACCTGCGGCTAGCTTCCTAGTTTGTACTTTGATTTTCATTGAGTATAAACAAGCGACGCCATCGTTTTCTTTCCATACTAACCTCCATCAAAAAAGTCCTCACACAAAAAACTTGTGTGAGGACGTCGATGCGCGGTACCACCTCAATTATAGGGAATTTCCCTATCGCTCTGTCTCGCAATAACGAGATGCACTGTAAGGTGTGCTCACCGAATTTTTATGATTTCAAATTCTAAATAACATTCAGCCCAATTTTCATCATCATCACTTATCTGTTTTCAGCTACCACAGACTCTCTAAAAAGTTTATATGATTACTTTTCTGAATGGTTAAATTATATCATTTTTCAACTACTTGTCAAGACTCTTTTAGCATTTTTTTAAACTATTCAAAAACTTCCCCTATAGAAAAGAGGAAGTTTGATAGGTATCAGCCTGAATTACGCAATCCTGTCGCAATTCCGTTGATGGTTGTATGGATTAATTTTTCTTGATCGCTTGATAATTCTCCTCGGCGTTGACGTTTAATCAACTCCAACTGGATATAGTTGAGAATATTAAAATAAGGCATACGGTAATCCAAACTTGCTTTTAGATATGGATTTTCAGCCAAGAGTTCATCATAACCTTCGATAGCCAAGATAACTTCCTTGGTGACTTGCCATTCATTTAGAATAGTCTCATAGATTGCTTTTACTTCTTCATCCTCACACAATTTGGCATATTCAAAAGCAATGTTCATATTTGATTTTGACAAGACCATATCAACATTTGAAAGGAGCGATTGGAAGAAAGGCCAATTTTGGTACATATCTCGTAAGATAGCAATATTCTCTGGATTTTTATCGATAAATTCCTTGAAGCTTGAACCAACTCCATACCATCCAGGAAACATGACGCGACTTTGCGACCATGAGAATACCCAAGGGATAGCTCGCAAACCACCGATTTCAGTAATAGTCTTACGAGCGGCTGGACGAGAACCAATATTAAAGCTTGAAATAGCCTTGATTGGACTTGACTCGAAGAAATAATCATAGAAATGATCATTACCAAAGACCAAATCACGGTAGATATCGTAACTACGGTCCACCACTTGGTCCATAATAGCTTCATAACGATTTGAAGTATTGGTATCGCTCTTCTTCTGAGTAATCATACGGTTAATGGCTGCTGAAACCAGCATTTCAAGGTTATAGTAAGCAGCGTCTTTGTTACCGTATTTATTCCCAATTACTTCACCCTGCTCCGTCAAGCGGATACGATCCTTGATAGACTTAAGCGGTTGAGATGTGATGGCTTCATAGGTTGGTCCACCACCACGACCGACAGTACCACCGCGACCATGGAAGAAGGTAACCTTAACGCCAAATTCATCTCCGATAGCAGTCAATTGTTGTTGAGCCTTGTAGAGGGTCCAACATGATGATAGGTAACCACCATCTTTATTACTATCAGAGTAACCAAGCATGATTTCTTGGTAGTTATTACGTGAAGCAATCCATTTTTTAGCAAGAGGAAGAGAAAGGTATTCTCTCATGGTTTCTTCTGAGTGGTCCAAGTCCTCAATTGTTTCAAAAAGAGGAACAATTTGGACACGGGCTCTCTCTTTATCAACTAACCCTACTTCTTTTAGCAAGATAGCCAATTCCAACATGTCTGATACGCTGGTTGCATGTGAAATGATGGTCTGACGAATGACATCATCTCCCAACTTATCTTTCAACTTACGAGCAGCCTTAAAGATGGCCAATTCTTTTTCGAGTAACTCTGATTTTTCAACATGAGTGGCAGAAAGAATACGTGGATCTTCTTCCAATTCTTTCAAAAGAAGCTGGCATTTTTCTTCTTCACTTAGTTCACTATAATGAGAATGAATACCTGCTGATTTCAAGAGTTCAGCTACACAAGCCTCATGAACACTAGAATCTTGACGCATGTCAATAGATGCCAAATAGAAACCAAAAATTTCAACTGCCTGAATCAATTCAACAAAATCACCAGAAATCAGTGCTTCACCCTTGTTTTCCAAGAGGGAATCACGAATGGTAATTAAATCCTTATAAAAATCATTAGCTGTTTCATAGCGAGCCCCAACTTCCTTATCTTCAATCAGATAAGCTTTTGTTGCTTGGATTTTTGATTGAATATCAAACAAGGCACGACGATACAGCTCTTTTTCACGATAAATCGAGTTATCCTTGGATTGACGAGCCATTTCTCTAACTTGCTTGCTTACATTGACGATACTAGTTGAGAGAGAGAATTCACGATAAAGTTGGTAAATCTTTTCATCATAGTAATTCATGATGACTTCACACTGGGTCATAGCAGATTGTTTCAAGGTATCTGCTGTAACAAAAGGATTCCCATCACGGTCTCCACCAATCCACATTCCCATGGTAATTGGTTTAGGATGTTTCAACTCCAAGCCATGTTTTTTAGCCAGACGCTTGTACTCAGCAGTCAAATGAGGAACTGCCTTCAGGAATGAACTATTGTAGTATTCCATAACATTCGTGATTTCATTGGTTACTTTCAATTTCTTTTCACGAATCATGTCTGTCTGCATGATAATCTCAATGTAACGACGGAGATCATTATGCCATTTTTCCTTATTAATCAATCCTAATTTCACATCACGATACTTACGCAAAAGGGTATGGATATGATTGGTCAAATCCAGCATACTCTTACGTTGTACTTGTGTTGGATGGGCAGTCAAAACAGGGACAACATTCAAGTGTTCTAGAATTTCAACCGCATTTTCTTTTTCTGCAACCATTTTGATCGTTGCCGATAATTTCCCAAGATAATCTTGATCGATATTATTTTGGTGGTTGATTTCATAGGCCAAATCCACATCTTCTGAAATATTAATCAAGAGAGGCAAGATAGAGAAATAGCGTGAAATATAAGCCATTTCATCATTTGACAGACTCGTAACCAATTGGTTCAAGCCTTGATAATCTTCTTGAGTTGACAATTCTTTCAACTGCATGATTTTTTCAAAAGTCTCTGGGGCAAGCATGTTTTTAGTGATATCTTCTAACAATTCTGTTAAAATCAATACTTCTTCTTGCACGACAGCTTTATTACTATAGTTTTCTAATTTTTGAAGAGACATAGGTAATCCTTTCCACTATCAACTCTACATATAGTTTGATGAGTGAGCTTCTAACTCCTCATATAATTGGGCACGTTTTTCACTTGCATCAATATTTAAGACAAAGGCGATGGCTACAGACAAGACTAGGAGACTGTTCCCCCCTTGTGATAAGAAGGGGAAGGTTACTCCTGTCGAAGGAATAATGCCTGAAATTCCACCGATATTGACAAAGACCTGTACCAACATCATCCCCCCAACCCCAATCGCCATCATGGAATTAAAGGGATTCTTAGCACGAATACCGACTAGGATAATCCGCAAAATCAGGAAAAAGACAAGGGCTAAAATCAAGCTAGCTCCCACAAATCCAAACTCTTCAATAACAATTGAAAATACAAAATCTGTATGGGCCTCTGGTAAATAACCACGTTTTTCGATTGAATTTCCTAAGCCTAGACCAAACCAACCACCATTTACCATGGCAAAGTAGGAATTTGCAAGTTGGTGGCCTGCTCCTGCCAAATCAGCAAAGGGATTAAAGTAGGCACTGAAACGCTTGGCAACGTAACCAAATACTGGAACTTTTGAAAACTTATCAACCCCAATCATAGAAATAGCTGATAAGGATAGGGCTGAAACTCCTACCAATACACCGATAAAGACTATAAACCAACGATGAGCAATCCCACTAACTGTATACATAATCAAGGCAACCAGTGCTAGGATAGTCGCATTCCCCAAATCTGGGAAAATAGCCAAACTTCCTATCATGACTAGTAGGACAAAGCGCCAATCATTAAAAGCACGAGGAATCCATTGATTTTGAGTTAAAACTTGAAAATCGTAAATACCAATTTCATCCTGTTGTTTTGAAAAACGTTGGGCCAAGTACCAGACGATGATAATCTTCAAATACTCCGCTGGCTGAATGGTCAAAGGTCCTACTGAAATCCAACCATAGGCTCCATTGACTGGCGTACCAATTAAGCGAGCCAGAGCTAAGAGAATCAGCTCAACAAACATAACAATAAATAAAAGTCGTTCTTTTCTTAAAAAATTCAGTTTCAGCTTATATATCAAGGCAATCAATATTAAACTAAATATCCAAAACATTCCCTGACTTCGAACCAATTGGAGGGCACTTTTACCTTCTTCGATAAGAATGGCACTGGTTGTAGAATAGACTACAATCAAACCTAAAATAGATAAAAGTAAGTAAGGAACTAGAATAGAATAGTTTAACAGGTGCCTCTTACTAATCTTCATAGTATCACCAATCTAATGAGAACAAAAGAAATTATTCCCAAATTCCGTTTATTTTCTAGTTTTGATTGCTATTATACCATTTTTTCCGAAAGAAAAAAACTCTTACCCTTAAGATAATAGATTTTCTCATAAGAAAAAGAGCACTTGGCTCTTTTCTGTTTTATTCTTTTGAAGAACTGCTTGAGCTTGAGTCTCCACCACCGATGTATTGAGTAAAGATATTTTGGAAGGCTTGATCTTTAACCTTGATATTGGCTGCTTGCAATTCTTTTCCGATAATACTTTGAACAAATGATGCGTCGTTTTGTTTTTGAGTTAAGATAACAGTTTTTAATTTTTCTTTGTAATCGTCAATATTAGATGATTTTTCTGTTTTCTTAATCAGTTTAACAATGTAATATTGACTGCTGTAGGCTTGTGTTCCAGTAACGCTAATCACATCAGAAACACCGTTTACATCTAAAGCAAAAGCAGCTTTTTTAACTTGTTCTGGTACTTCTGTTGAAGCAGAATCAAAAGTGATTTCTCCACCATTCGCTTTAGTTTTCTCATCTGTTGAATTATCTTTGGCTAATTGAGCAAAGTCTGCATCACTAGCTTTAGCTTTTTCAAGAATTTCTTTAGCTTTGTCTTCATTGTCCAAACGGATAATTTGAGCAGTCACATCAGGAGTGTATTCGTCAAAGGCCTTCTTGTAAGCATCATCTGTCAATTCAGCTTCTGCTGCTTTCTTAACTGCCAACTCAACCAATTTACTTGTACGAATTTGAGCTTTACGTGTTTCAAGAGTCATTCCTGCTTGCGATAAGACACGTTGGTAGTTCTCACCATATTGTTTCTCTTCTTCGGCAATAGTATCGTTGACTTCTTTGTCATCTACTTCTGAGCCATATTGCTTCTCAAATACTTTTTGGATGGTCATGTTCAACAAGACTTGTTGTGCTGAAGGGTTGCTTTTCACTTGCTCATAAAATTGATGTTCTGTGATGACATCCCCTTTCATGCTGATAAGGTCTGCCCCTTCTGAACCTTTCGAACAAGCTGCTAATGTTGCTACTGATAATAGTGTAATGGCACCTGCCAATAGTTTTTTCTTCATGTCTACTCCTTTGAGATAAGTGTTACCCTATCTATTTTACTATATTTTCTTAAATTTTTCTGAAAATCATTCGCTGTCAGGCAATTGAACATCTGCTACATTTTTACGAAGCATGAGAATGCCATCTCCCAGAGGTACTAGTGTTGCGGTGAGTCCTGGATTGTCTAAGGTTGCATCAAATAGTCTTTGAAGTCCTCTGTAAATAGTTCGCTGACCACGACGGACTTCCATAATATCCTTAGCAACATCACCACCTTGGAAAATATCATCCAAGACAACCACACCTCCAACGTCCAAATGTTTGAGGATTTCTGGCAGAAAGACGATATATTTAGACTTGGCTGAATCCATAAAGACAAAATCATAGGACTCTGTCAAGGTAGATAAGACATCTACCGCATCTCCTTCTAAGAGCGTAATTTGCTTGCGACTGTCAAACTGGGCGAAATTTTCCTTGGCAAATCCAATCATCTCTGGATTGCGGTCAATGGTTGTAATCTTGGCCTTTGGCGCATGTTCTGCCATCAAGAGGGCTGAAAAACCGATAGCCGTCCCAATTTCCAGAATATTTTTAGGCTGCATTGTTTCCATGAGAAAACGGAAATAAGCTACCGTTTCATGGGGAATAATGGGAATATTTTCCTTGCGGGCAAAGTCTTCCAATTCTTTCAAAGATCCTGTGACTTGCTTTTGGCGCTGACGCATCAAGTCTACAATTTCTTCCTTGACGACAGGACGACGCATGTTATGGTTAGCATTTTTACTATACGATTCAACCATCTTATGCCAATCCCAATTTTTCAACAAGGGCTTCAAACTCATTCAAACGACGTTCAAAGACTGCAAAGGCATCGTTGAGATAGTCTTCCTTCTCCATATCAACACCAGCTTTTCTCATGACATTAAGTGGATAGTCAGACTTACCTGCCTTGAGATAGTCGATATAGCGGTCACGGTCTTCTTGACTACCATGGACAATCTTTTCAGCCAGAGCTGAGGCTGCTGCAAAGCCAGTTGAATATTGGTATACATAGTAGTTATAGTAGAAGTGTGGAATGCGAGCCCACTCGTATTGGATTTCAGGATTGTCTTCCTTACTCAAACCATAATACTCTTGGTTCAAGTCTGCGTAGAGTTTATTTAGGAAATCACTTGTCAAGACTTCACCATTTTGATCCGCTTGGTGAATCGCGTGTTCAAACTCAGCAAATTGAGTTTGGCGGAAAACTGTTCCACGGAAACCATCTAGGAAGTTATTGAGAATAGCAAAGCGCGTTGCATCATCTTCCACTTCTTCCAATAATTTCTCCGTCAAGATATTTTCATTGGTAGTTGATGCAATCTCAGCCAAGAAGATAGAATAATCTCCGTAAACATAAGGCTGAGTTTCACGAGTATAGCTTGAATGCATACTGTGACCTGTTTCATGAACAAGGGTGAAGAGATTGTCTAGATTATCCTGCCAGTTGAGAAGCATGAAGGCATTGGTATCGTAAGAACCACCAGAGTAGGCTCCTGAACGCTTGCCTTGGTTTTCGTAAACATCAATCCAACGCTCGCTGAAGGCACGTTTAACACGGCTCAAGTAATCCTCACCCAAGACTGCCAAGGCATCTTCTGCTTTTTTCAAGGCTTCTTGGTAGGTAAAACTATATTCAACAGATGAAAGTGGTGTGTAGACATCGTACATCTTGAGGTCTGAAATTCCCAAGATTTTTGAACGAAGTTCAAGGTAACGATGCAAGAGTGGCAAATGCTTGCGAACTGCTGCTACCAAATTGTCATAAACACTCTCTGGAACAAAATTCGCAGCGAGGGCTGCATGACGAGCACTCTTATAGTTGCGAACTTTGGCACGGTAGTTTTGCACCTTAACATTGGTTTGCAAGGTTTTGGCATAGGTATGTTGGAATTGTTCATAAGTCGCATAAAGTGCTTGATAGGCACCACGACGCACCTCACGATTTTTAGACTCCATCAAACGTGTGTAAGTCCCATGAGAGAGCTGAACTTCTTTACCATCATCGTCAAGGACATAAGGGAACACAATATCCGCATTGTCCAAGATAGCGAAGGTTTCACTTGCCGAACCAAAGATTTCTCCAGCTCCAGCCAATAATTCTTCTTCACGTTGTGATAGAACGTGTTCCTTGCCTTGTAAAAGCTTGTCAAAATAGTGTTGATAAACCTGCAATTTTGGTTGAGCCTCTAAAAAGTCAGCATACTGCTCTTCACTAATCTCCATAAATTCAGGCTCATAGAATGAAAAGGCTTGGTCTAGCTGGCTGTAGAGAGTCATTGCCTTGGCATAGTACTCTTGGTACTTAGCTTCACGAGTATCCTGATCATTCTTCATATGAGCATAGACGTAAAGCTTCTCCATCTGGCGTTCCATTTCAAGAGAAAATTCAGTAATTTCTAGTAGGCTATCCGCGCTATCCAAGAGATGACCTTCATACTGGCTTACTTTCTCCAGTTGTTCTGTTAAATCTTTTAAGGCTTCTTCCCAAGCCTGGTCAGTTGGGTAGATCGTTGATAGATCCCATTTATCTTTTTCATTTATTTCATGTCTTTGTAATACCATTAGATTCCTCCATCCTTTCTATTCTACCATATTTTTCAAGAAATATTGCTGATAAAAGGCTGGTGGATAGAGCTTTTGCCAATCATTTTGAGGATTTTTTTGGTAATAGATTTGAAAATACTGATAATAGCTGGTCAAATCTTGCTCAATTTGGCAAAACTCACCTACTAGTGGTCGAATTTGTGGATACCATTCTTTTAACTCATAAGTCAGGATATTTTCTCCCTTTTGATAGGCTTCTGCTTGTTCTTTCATCCAAAAGGGATTTTGATAATAAAGTTGCTGTCGGATATAGCGACAGATGTCCTTGTCCTGAGAAACTGTAAAATGAGATATTTTTTGTTTCTTATAGGGAAGGCGTAATATCTCCAGCAAACTACCTTGACCATAGGGAAATTCCTTGATTTGATAATAGAGTCTGCCTCGGAGATCTTGATGAATCAGGTATTTGAGTCTTAAAACTTGTTTTTCACTGTCTAATTCCCAAACATAAAAGCCCATGTTGTGACTGAAATAGAGAAACCCTTGTTGTAGACGAGTCAAACGCTTCTTGAGCCACAGTTTTTCTCCCAGCAACCACAGTACTTGGTAACCCTGACTACGATAGCCCTCACTACGCTCTTTAAGAAGTTTTTGTGACAAAGGACTACACTGAACTTCTAGGGCTAGATTGCCATTTACAAATACATCCGCAATCTGTTTAAGCTCTGGAAGCGGGTATTCTAATTGAACCTCTGTCTCTTTTTTCAACCAATGATAAAGGGATTCCTTATTTGCCAGGTGTTCTGGTCTTTCATTTTCAAAGGAATAATCGCAGTCTTTTAGGGATTTATGAGCAAAATGGGGCCGGACACTTGGTCCTTGACGCAAACGGAGCTGACCTCCACAAGCTGGGCAGGTGTATGCTTGCTTCTCAAGCTTATCCTCTAACACATTTACCAATTCTCCCCTAGCATCTCTCGCAACAAACATGATTTCCCTCCTTTTCTATATTATTCGTAAAAAAGAAAAAAGATCAGGAAATTTCCTAATCTTTATTCATGCTTATTTAATTTTTTTAGCTAGCATGGTCGCAAATCGTAGTTGAATACGATTGCCATTCTCATCACGACGGTGAAGATGGCCTGGATTTTCA
This sequence comes from bacterium, assembly GCA_905221285.1. Lineage (GTDB taxonomy): Bacteria > Bacillota > Bacilli > Lactobacillales > Streptococcaceae > Streptococcus. The sequence continues at coordinate 23,173 of CAJNCM010000004.1, read as the reverse complement.
TTGTACTTAACCAATTCCCAGTCCTTGTAATAGTCTGCCAGTTCCCCTTCCTTAAAAGTAAATGGGAAGTTCACTGAGCAAGGATAGTCCTCCGTATCCATGGCACAAACGATAAGATTGTAGCCACCAATAGTGGTTTTCTCCTGCATATTTTTGATAATTGCAGGAATGCGGTCTGCTTGCAAAAACATCAAAACAACTGTCGATACGATGAAATCATACGCTTGACCAATACTGGCTGAATTGATATCGTAAAGACCAACAGGCATATCCAAATCTTCCTGCTCCACAATGCTTTGCAAGATTTCAAGAGATAATTCATTTTGATCTACAGCTGTCACATCAAAACCTTGCTGGGCTAGAAAGAGTGCATTACGGCCTTGACCACAGCCCAAATCTAAGGCTTTCCCTGGTTTTACTGTCTGCATAGCCTCTAAGACCTCTGAATGAACCCGATTGGTATTGTATTTTTTAGGGAAATAATCCTCAGGTTTACAATAAAATTCCAAATACCATTCCACATCGTCTGTTACAGCCTCCACTCGGTGCCAGGCTTGTGGTTGTGCCATGGGATTCTCAGCCCCTGCTTCAAAGAGGTGCTCAGCTAAAACCTCACCATATTCTGTCAATTCAATAAACTTGAGAGTTCCCTTCAAAACAGTAATTTTCCCCCAAGTCCCAACCTTGGTATTGTGTTTCTGCTGAACAGCCTCTGGCATGGTTTCTTTAGTCCACAAAGGCATACGTTTATAGGCAACTAGTTTTTCCATCTTCATTTCCTCTTTTTATCGCTGATTAACAGCTTTCATAACACGCGCGATGTCGCGGTTTTGCTCACGTCGTTTGATAGACTCCCGTTTATCATAGTCATGCTTCCCTTTAGCTAAACCTAAAAGGAGTTTAGCGTAACCATCTTTGATATAGACCTTAAGGGGAACCAGGGTCATTCCTGTTCCTTTAGTCTCTTGTTCTAATTTTTGGATTTGTTTCTTATGGAGCAGGAGTTTACGACGACGTTCTGGTTCTTGGTTCCAGATATTGCCCTCTTCGTAAGGAGCAATATGAACATTGCTCAACCAGACCTCCCCATTTTTTACTTGGGCAAAGCCATCCTTGAGATTGATTCGAGCAGCTCGTACACTCTTGATTTCAGTTCCTGTCAGGACCATCCCTGCCTCTAGCGTATCTACGATTGTATAGTCGTGGCGCGCCTTTTTATTTTGTGCGACGACCTTTCCCTCGCCCTTTGCCATGCTTAGCTCCTTTCTTAGCTACTTCCTTATAAAAAGGATTCTTTCCTTTTTTCTTCTTGTCTTTTTGTGAATGCTTGCGCTTATCATTTGAGCGTCCTGATTTTCTCTTATCTTCCTTCTTATCTGAACGACGACTTGAACCACGCCCCCTGTCACTGCGATTAGACTGTTTTAAGCCTTTTTCAATCACATCAAACTCACTTGGGATATATGAGAAGTCAATTTCACCCGTCATCTTGTCGGCTCTTTCAACTCGGATACGAATCTGTTGCCCTACACGGAAGGTTGTTCCTGATTTTTCTCCACGAAGAGTCAAATCACGTTCGTTGAAATGATAAAATTCAGGTAAATTAGTGATGTGAATCAAGCCTTCAACTGTGTTTGGCAATTCGACAAAGAGACCAAACTTGACAATGCTGGACACAACCGCATCGTACTCTTCACCCACGTATTCTTCCATGTACTCAGCCTTTTTCATGGCTTCGACTTCACGCTCGGCCTCGATAGCTCGACGCTCACGGTTGGAAGACTGGGTCGCAATCTCTGGAATCACTTGTTCAAAATGCTCTGCTATTTCCTTAGAACGGCCGTAATCACGAATCATACGATGAACAAGAAGGTCTGGATAACGACGAATCGGACTGGTAAAGTGAGTGTAATAGTCAGCTGCTAATCCATAGTGGCCGTGATTGTGCTCCGAATAGCGAGCCTGCTGCATAGAGCGTAGAAGCATCATGGATAATACATCTGCATAAGGTTCTCCCTCAACAGCACTCATGATGTCTTGGAGGGCCTCCTGGCTAATCTCACTAGCAGTCCCATAAATGCGCAAGCCAAAGCTTGAAGCATAATCAATAAACTTCTGAACTTTTTCTGCCTTAGGCTCCTCGTGAATTCGATAGATAAAAGGCAAATCCAACTTGCTGAAATGTTCGGCAACTGTTTCATTGGCCATCAACATGAAGGACTCAATCATGCGCTCGGCAACACCACGCTGACGAAGAACGATATCAACAGGCTTACCTTGTTTATCCACTAAAATCTTAGCTTCATTGGTATCAAAATTGAGGGCTCCACGTTTCACACGCATATTTTCTAAAGTTTCATGAAGCTTGGCCATAAGTTCGATACTAGGGACAATTTTCTGATATTCTTGTCTCTTTTCCTTGTCTCCAGCTAGGATATCATTGACATCACTGTAGGTCATCCTGAAGCTAGTCTTGATAACCGTTTGTGTGATGGTGTAGTTGACTACACGACCATGTTTATCAATCTCCATAATGGCAGACTGGGTCAGGCGGTCAACTTGAGGATTGAGAGAACAGATGCCATTTGACAGTCGTTCTGGAAGCATTGGAACCACTCGGTCTGTTACATAGACTGAAGTCGCGCGGTTAAGGGCTTCATGGTCAAGGGCAGAACCCTCGGTCACATAGTAGGAAACATCTGCGATGTGAACCCCAAGCTCCAGATTGCCATTTTTCAGATCCTTGATATGCACTGCATCGTCCAAGTCCTTGGCATCCGCACCGTCCATGGTAAAGGTAATCTCATCTCTTAGATCCAGACGGCCTTCCATATCCTTTTGAGACGGAGCATCAGGTACACTTTCTGCTTCCTTGACAACAGCCTCTGGAAATTCTGAGACAATGTCCATTGATTCCAAGACCTCAAGAACATCAATTCCGACATCCGTTGAATGCCCCACCACGTCGAGGACACTAGCGACAAAGAAATCATGTTTCTTGCTTGGGTATTTGTCGATAAAAACCTTGAGAACTTCTGTTCCCTCGAGTTTAAGGGCCGGTTTCTTAACATAGATTGGTTGACTGATTTTCTGATTTTTCGAACGGATGTAGCCAGCATACTTAGGCTTTTCCTGATCTAAAACGATTTGGCCGACAACGGTTGTCAAACTGTGTTCTAAGATATCGATAATTTTTGCTTCTGCTGCTGTTCCCTTATTACGGTCAGCTACTTTCTTAATCACGACCTCAACGGTATCCCCATCAATAGCATAGTTGACATCGTTTTTTCCTACAAAAAGATCGTCCTCCTCGCCTTCCAGACTAACAAAGCCAAAGCCATTTTTATGGGCATGAAAAATCCCCTTGAGAGTAATCTCATGTTTTTTCTTGACTTCCAAAGTCAAAGTTCCATCTTCTTCAAAGCGTATCTGGTGCTTTCTTTCCATTAGGGACAAGGTTTTAATCAACTCACGAAAATCCTTGGAACCGTCTTTTTCCAAAGCCTGAGCCAAGTCATTGACAGTTACCTTTCCCTTATCTTGTAAATATTCTTTTATTCTATCTTTCATATTTTCTTTCTAGATTTTTTGTTTTCTTTTACTGTAAAACCTTCTCAAATATCTTTTAAAAATAAAAAGAGGCAAAGACCTAGTCCTGCCCATTATTTTCTTATCTACTTGATAATACCGTCAATGCTAAGGCAATGGCTAGCCAGAAAAAGACTAAAATCCCTGTCAAACGCTGCATTACAGCTTCGAAACCGCGTGCTTTACTGCGTTCAAACAAATCACCTGAGCTGGCATCAAATACATTGCTGGATTGGTTTTTGGTTGGTTGCATGAAAATCGCAATCACAATCACAACAGATAATACTAATAAAATGGTTAATAATAGGTTATACATATCAAACTCCTTAAAATCCCTATTATTTTACCATAAAATCTACTTAGATTCAAGATGTAGGGTTACTTTTCTTTCCTTGGGACAATACTTTAAAACCTCAATCTTGTCTGGATGGGTTTTTGAATTTTTACTGGTTAGGTAATTGATACTGCCACAAGAGGAGCATTTGAGATTAATTTTTACTCGCACTAGATTTCCTTTACTTTTAATAATGTTCGAAATTGAAGAAGGTTAAAGAGACAACTAAAGGCAACACAAAGGCTTGTCGCATAAAAGACTGCATGGTAGCCAAATTGGCCTGCTACTGCAGAACCTGCCATGGGACCAACGACACCTCCCAGATAAAAGAAGACCTGATTGAAGGCGAATACTCTTGAAATACCAGCTTTGGGTGTCATCTTGCTGAGAAGAGCATTAACTCCGGGAATCAAGGCACCGGTTCCCAAGCCAAAGAGGAAACGATAAAGTCCTAGTTGAAGAGGGCTAGAAGCATTGGCACAGAGGAGATAGATGATGACTGAATAAAACTGGGCTACAACCAAGAGGCGATGATTGCCCACCTTGTCACCTAGCTTTCCCATAACACCTGCACTCATCATGCTGGAAAAGCCCATACTGGATACAATCAAACCAGAGACAAAAAGAAGATTCTCTGTCTGGCCTAAGTCGCGTACATACAGAGCTAAGATAGGTCCGATTGATTGGGCTGAAAATTGGATGACAAAACTGGTCAGAAAGAGGTTGACCAAGAGATAGGGATAGTTAACTGATGTAAATAATTCCTTTGTTGGAATGGCCTTTTCTTTTGCTACTGGTTGAAAATCTTCCTTGATAAAGCAAATAGTCAAAACAGCGGCTAAGAAGAGAAAACTACCAACCAGTAAAAAGACTGTACGAATGCCAAATAATTCTGCGATAAAGCCACCGATAAAAGGACCAGTTAAAGTACCTGCTACTACTCCTGTAGACAAAGTCCCAAGAGCAGAGCCTGATTTCTCCTTGGGAACCTGACTAGCTATCAAGGCTGTGGCGTTAGGAACAAAACCTGCAAATACACCATTTAGTAAGCGAAGAAAGATTAACCAATAAATATTTGGGACAAAAGCCAAGCCCCCCATAGTAATGGTCATGGCCATCCCAGCCCGAATCATCATGGGTTTTCGACCGTATTTGTCAGCAAGGATGCCCCAGATAGGAGAGAAAAGTGCCGCAGAAATGGCAGAGACAGAAATAGCTAAACCTGCATAAAAAGCAGCTTGATCACTCCCTACACCTAAATTTTCCACAAAAATAGGCATAAAAGGCACAACTAAGGAAATACTGGCTCCTGTCAGAAAATTACCAAACCAAGCAATGCGCAGATTATCTTTCCAGTTAATCTTTGTCATCTTGCTTACCTCCCTCAAGAAGGGTAAGCACCTGAGTTAGAAGCTGATCCTGATTGCCATTGTTATCTAGAACATGGCTAGCCAAATATTTCTTTTTTTCTAAAGGCCACTGGGCTGCCAGACGAGATTCAGCTCCATCCTTGGATAACCGATCCCTTTTCATTAAGCGTTTCACTTGGACATCCCTATCCACATAGACCAGCCAAGTCTCATCAAACCAAGAGACGTAGTCCTGCTCAAAAAGTAAGGGTATATCCATGAAAAAAATCTCTTCTGTTTGAGCCAATTGGTCTCTTAATGTAGCTAGTTCCTCACGGATAATCTCTCCTTGGATTTGCTTAGACCATTCTCGTTCTTCAGGATTTGAAAAGATGAGACTCGCTAGGAGAGAGCGATTGAGTTCTCCATTTTCAAGGATGATTTCTTGCCCAAAGTGCTGGACTAGAGCCTGAAACAGACGACCGCCAGGTTTCTGTAGTTGGTGGACGACTGCGTCGGCATCCACTACTTGAAAGCCTTGCTTTCTTAGAAAATTTGTCACTGTTGACTTACCAGAGGCAATTCCTCCTGTGATTCCAATGATTTTTCCCATCAGTCCCTCCTTTGGCACTGAGGACAAAAATGGGTGCCTCGTCCGCCTAGTTGAATTTTCTCAATGATGGTGCCACAACGTGAACATGCTTGACCAGTCTTGTCATAGACCTGATGAAAATCCTGCATAGTTCCATCTTCACCAAAAGCATTGGTATAGGTCCGAATGGTGGAACCACCTTTTTCAACAGCCTGTCCCAAAACAGCAATGGTCTGGTCATGAATGACAGTTGCTTCTTCTGCTGTCAAAGTCTGGGAAGGTCTAGCTGGATGAACCTGAGCTCGCCAAAGAACCTCATCCACATAGATATTGCCAAGTCCGGCTACCAAGGTTTGGTCTAGAAGATGGGATTTGATAGGCTTTTTGGACTTAGCTAGGGCAGTTTGAAAGACCTGCAAATCAAAGTCTTGTTCGCTTGGTTCAGGTCCTAGTTTTTTCGAAAGAAAGTAGACTTCCAAAAGGTCAGGCGCCAAGAGTTCCATAGTACCAAACTTGCGAACATCCTCATAAACAAGCGTGCCACCATCCGCAAACTGGAAGAAAACATGAGCATGCTTGCGTTCTGGAACCTGATCCGGATAGTAAAAATACTTGCCCTCCATCCGCAGATGGGAAATCAAGACCTTGTCTGTCAGGTAGAAAATCAAATATTTACCACGACGTCCCATTGACTCAACAATCTGACCAGGCACTTCCTTTCGAAAGTCGTCCAAATTTGTCTTAATCATCTTGGGATAGCGAATTTCTATACTCGAAATCTTCTTACCCAAAATCAATTTTTCTAATCCACGACGAACAGTTTCAACCTCAGGTAATTCAGGCATAAGTCCTCCTTCTGTAAAAACAAGAAGCAGGCATGAGCCCACCTCTACTTAGTATTCTCTTTCATTATAGCCAAAGTCAGCCAAATCTAGCTTTTTATCGCGCCAGTTTTTCTTGACCTTGACCCATGTTTCTAGGAAAACCTTGTCTCCTAGCATGAGTTCGATATCACGACGAGCCATGCTACCAATTTTCTTAAGCATAGCACCACCTTTACCGATGATAATCCCTTTTTGACTATCGCGCTCAACCATGATAGTTGCACGGATGTGGACCTTGTCTGTCTCTTCATCTCGTTTCATAGAATCCACAACTACTGCAACAGAATGCGGAATCTCTTCACGAGTTAGGTGCAAGACTTTCTCGCGAACCATTTCCGAAACCAAGAAACGTTCTGGATGGTCTGTGATTTGATCAGATGGGAAATACTGGAAACCTTCGTCCAGATTTTCACTCAAAATATCCACTAGACGAGACACGTTATTGCCCTGAAGAGCTGAGATTGGAACGATTTCCTTAAAGTCCATTTGGTTACGGAAATCATCAATCTGAGACAAGAGCTGGTCTGGATGAACCTTATCAATCTTGTTCACCACCAAAATCACAGGAACCTTGGCAGCCTTGAGACGCTCGATAATCATGTCGTCTCCCTTACCACGCGCTTCATCAGCAGGTACCATAAAAAGGACGGTATCCACTTCGCGAAGGGTACTATAGGCAGATTCGACCATGAAATCTCCGAGAGCTGTTTTAGGTTTGTGAATCCCTGGTGTGTCGATAAAGACGATTTGTTCCTTATCAGTCGTGTAAATTCCCATGATTTTGTTGCGCGTTGTCTGCGCCTTGTCACTCATGATGGCAATCTTTTGCCCCATAACGTGATTTAAAAAGGTTGACTTCCCAACATTGGGACGTCCTAAAATGGCTACAAAGCCTGATTTAAAAGTCATAATTTCCTCTTACTATTTAAAATAATAAATCCCAGATTCGTGGGAGAAAAATCAATGCGCCTGTTAAGGCTGCGAAAAGAGAGACCACTAATACCGCGCCAGCCGCCATATCCTTGGCATTTTTAGCCAGCATGGAAAAGTGATAGTGACTGGCCAAATCCACCACGTTTTCAATAGCAGAATTGATAATTTCAAAAGCTACTACCAAGAAAATGCTCAATAGGAGAAAGAGCCATTCGATTCGTGACACCTGAAAAACAAAACCTGCAAGAACGACTACAAGAGCCGTCACTGCATGTTTTCGCATATTGCGTTCTTCCTTGATGGCAGTAAAAATTCCTGTGAGAGCAAATTCTAAACTGGATATCAGGTCACGATTTTTCCATTTTCGTTTATTGTCTTGTGAGTCCATAGGCTGTCAAAATTTCTTCTTGTAAACCGAACATCTCCGCTTCTTCTTCCGGAGTGTAGTGATCATAGCCGTTGATATGTAAAAAGCCGTGTACTGCCAAGAAGCCCATCTCACGCTCAAAGCTGTGGCCATATTCCTCGGCCTGCTCATGTGCCTTATCGATAGAGATGAAAAGTTCCCCAATATAGGCATCAAACTCAGACATCATCTCTGCCAATTCTGGATTTTCAAGTAAATCTTCTTCATCAAAGGCAATTTCTAACTCTGGTTTATACTCGAGGCTGATGACATCTGTCGGACGGTCGGTGTCACGGTACTCTAGATTGAGTTCATGACTACGCTCGTTGGTCACAAAGGTGACTGCCATTTCCTTGTCTTCTTTTCCTAATTTTTGGGCTGCAAATTCCAAAATTTCTTGGGTTTGTTGCAACATTTCTTTTGAAACTTGACCAGTTTCATCTACCATTTCAATATACATGTACTTCTCGTTTCTCTTTACTTGGCTTTATTATACCACATTTCCATGATTTTATTCTACCTTTTTGATATAATACTATGGAATACAATCACAAGGAGAGAACGATGTCATTTGACGGATTTTTTTTACACCACATGGTTGAGGAATTGCGAAGAGAGTTAGTGAACGGTCGCATCCAGAAAATCAATCAACCTTTTGAACAAGAGTTGGTCTTGCAAATCCGTAGCAATCGCCAAAGTCATCGCCTGCTCCTTTCTGCCCATCCTGTTTTTGGACGCATTCAGCTGACCCAAACGACTTTTGAAAATCCAGCTCAACCTTCTACCTTTATCATGGTTTTAAGAAAATATTTGCAGGGTGCCCTGATTGAATCGATTGAGCAAGTGGAAAATGACCGTATTGTGGAAATAACAGTTTCCAATAAAAACGAGATTGGGGATCATATTCAGGCTACCTTGATTATCGAAATTATGGGTAAACACAGTAACATTCTACTGGTTGATAAAAGTAGTCATAAAATCCTCGAAGTTATCAAACATGTTGGCTTTTCACAAAATAGCTACCGCACCTTGCTTCCTGGATCAACCTATATCGCTCCGCCAAGTACCGAATCTCTCAATCCTTTCACAGTCAAGGACGAGAAACTCTTTGAAATCCTGCAAACACAGGAAACGACAGCTAAAAATATTCAAAGCCTCTTTCAAGGTCTGGGACGCGATACGGCAAATGAATTGGAAAACATTCTGGTTAGTGATAAACTGTCTACTTTCCGAAACTTTTTCAGTCAAGAAACCAAGCCATGCTTGACTGAGACTTCCTTCAGCCCAGTTCCTTTTGCAAATCAAGTGGGAGAACCTTTTGACAGTCTTTCTGATTTGTTGGACACCTACTATAAGGACAAGGCTGAGCGCGACCGCGTCAAACAGCAAGCTAGTGAACTCATTCGCCGTGTTGAAAATGAACTTCAAAAAAATCGACATAAACTTAAAAAACAAGAAAAAGAGTTGCTGGCGACAGACAATGCGGAGGAATTTCGTCAAAAAGGAGAATTGCTGACAACCTTCCTCCACCAAGTGCCTAATGACCAAGACCAGGTTATCCTAGACAACTACTATACTAATCAACCTATCACCATTGCGCTTGATAAGGCTCTGACTCCCAACCAGAATGCCCAACGCTATTTTAAACGTTACCAGAAACTCAAAGAAGCTGTCAAATACTTGACTGATCTGATTGAAGAAACCAAGGCAACCATTCTCTATCTGGAAAGTGTGGAAACTGTTCTCAACCAAGCTGGACTGGAAGAAATCGCTGAAATCCGTGAAGAATTGATCCAAACAGGCTTCATCCGAAGAAGACAACGAGAAAAAATCCAGAAACGCAAAAAACCAGAACAATATCTAGCAAGCGATGGCAAGACCATCATCTATGTCGGACGCAATAACCTGCAAAACGAGGAGCTAACCTTTAAAATGGCCCGCAAGGAGGAACTTTGGTTCCATGCCAAGGACATTCCTGGAAGCCATGTTGTCATCTCAGGCAATCTTGACCCATCTGATGAAGTCAAAACAGACGCGGCAGAACTTGCAGCCTACTTCTCTCAAGGTCGCTTGTCAAATCTGGTGCAAGTAGATATGATTGAAGTCAAGAAACTCAACAAACCAACTGGTGGAAAACCTGGCTTTGTCACTTACACAGGACAAAAGACCCTCCGCGTCACACCAGACCCCGAAAAAATTGCATCAATGAAAAAATCCTGATTCGACTTGAAATCAGGATTTTTAGCTTATACTCAAATCATATCCAATTATAGGACTAATCTTTGCCACCTAGTTTTTCATTAATTTTCATCATCACACTAGCAATTTTTTCGCCCCAATAAGGGTCTGAGGCATATTCCACATTCATACCAGAAGCCTTGTTTCCAAGGAAAGTTCTACCCCTATCGATATAATTTTCCTTAATCCACTTGGTTGCGCCTAAAATTCCCTTATCCACATCATCAAATGTCTTGGCAGAAAGGTAAGGCGTTGTATCATAGGCTGTAATGCCAAAGAAATTATTCTTATCTTTGGCAATCTTACTTCGTCCCCAATCACTTTCTAAAGCACTATGAGCAAGGAGATAGAGAGCGTTGATATGGTAATGTTCTTCGGCTTCCTTAAAGGTAACGCCCTTATTTTCTAAGAGGCTATTGTTAATGTTTAGCAAACTAAATACCTTATCCAAGTCTTCAGCACTATAGTTTGTAGCCTCTGTCAAGTCTTTGAAAAGGAAGGGAGTTTCAAGCTTAAAACCATCAAAATGCAACCCATCTGCCGAATAATATTTCTTGCCCACTTCCATATCAGGAAGATGAAAAGCTACTGGGATACTAGCATTCTGAGCCACATAGTGATAGAAACGGTGACCATCACTCTCATAATAAGGGATAAAATCCTTACTAGCATCTAGTGCTTGTAAATCTTCTGTTTTCATATAGCCTGACAAACCAGAAACAGTAATAGCCAGGCGCTTATCATCACTTTTTCTATCCTTATCTAGCCAAACGACACTACCTTGCGATATATAGGAGAGTTTTTCACCATCTGCATTATAAACATTTGCTGTGACAGGTACTACTTGATAATAAGCAGCATTTTCATTTGTAGTTTTTTCTCCAAGCCATTTGCCATCACTTCCAAGCTGATGACCATCAATAGTCTCGTTTTTTGCCATGTAACCGCCGGATTTGAAGTAGTACCAGGCTTGACTATGAGAATCATATACCCACTCTTTTTCAGCCATTTTACCATCAGATTTGAGGTAAAACCATGACTCTTTATCCAAAATCCATTCCTTGGCTGCCATATAACCACCGGATTTTAGATAATAATAGTGACCATTATCAAAAATCCATTCTTTATCAGCATGATTCTCATTTTCTTTAATGTAAAACCAAGACTGGTATTGTTTGTCAAAAAGCCAACCTTGCTGTACTTTGGCACCACTAGCATTCACATAAGCCTGGTCAATCCACTGACTTGTCAGTAGATAACCACCGGATTTGAAATAATAATCCTTCCCTTTAATTTGGAGCCATTCTTTCTCTGCGTGCTGTCCATCTGCTTTGATATAAAACCAAGCGTCGTATTGAGAATCAAATACCCAGTCTTCTATTACTTTGGCACCTGTTGCACCAACATAAGAAGTTCCTACCCAAGCATTTCTTTTCATCTTTCCATTTTTGTCAAGATAATAAAATGCTCCCTTGTCTTCTACCCATTCTGACTTGGCCATATAGCCACCAGATTTGAGGTAAAAGTAGTCGTCATCTTGCTTCAACCATTCATTTTCGGCATAGTTAGCATCTGCTTTTATATAAAACCAAGATTGATAATGAGCATCAAAAACCCACTCATTAGTTGCTTGACTGCCATCTGCTTTCAGATACTGTTTTCCTTGCCAAGTACCATCGCTAGCCATTGCACTCTCTGGTCTGGCTAAGAAAAATAGCAGAGCTAAAAAAACAAATCTCAATTTCTTCATAAACTTTCTTCCTCTGTTCTTTCTATTTTATTGTATCAAAATTCTCTATAATCAACATTACAAACTGATAAAAAATCAAGAACAGATTGATTGCAGTTTACCTCAGAGACTCTTTTACTTCCTTGCGTAGATCTTCTAGACTACTAATGCCGTATTTATCCATGACTTTTGGCAGATTTTCAATAATATCAGGACAGGCATATGGATTGGTAAAGTTAGCTGTTCCAACTCCGATGGCAGATGCCCCAGCCAGATACATTTCTAGGGCAGCTTCTGCCGAATCCACTCCTCCCATTCCAATGATAGGCAGGTCTGTTGTTTGGGCGACTTGACGGATGAGTTTGAGGGCTACTGGAAAGACTGCTGGACCTGACATTCCACCTGTTCCATTAGCCAAGATTGGTTTGCGAGTTTTGAGGTCAAAGCGCATACCAACCAGAGTATTAATCATGGTTAAGCCACTTGCTCCCGCATCCTCTGCTGCCTTTGCGACGGTAACGATATCCGTCACACTAGGGGTTAGTTTGACATAAACTGGCACATCAGAGGCTTCCACAGCTGCTTTCACCACATCATAAGCTAAATCTGGATCTTGACCAATCAAAAGTCCGTGATTACAGTGGTCAACATTGGGGCAAGAAATATTAAGTTCAATAGCCTTCACATTAGCTACCTTGGAAATTCCACTAGAAACGGCAGCATACTCTTGTTTTGAAAAACCAGCTACATTGGCAATAATAGGAAGATTTGGATATTCTCTTTCCAACCAAGGTAGCTTTTCAGCCAAAACAACTTCCAAACCAGGATTTTGCAAACCGATTGCATTAAGCATACCAGCGGGTGTTTCTGCCACCCTTGGAGTTGGATTGCCAAAACGGGGTTCAAGAGTTGTCGCCTTGATCATAATAGAACCCAAAAGGTCTAAATCATAGTACTTGGCATACTCTTGACCAAAACCAAAACAGCCTGATGCTGGAATAATCGGATTTTTCAAATCCAAACCAGGTAGAGAAACTTGTAAACGATTTGTAGTCATAATTTTCTCCTTATAATACAACTGTTCCTGTACGGAAAACAGGGCCATCTTCACAGACGCGTTGGCTGACCGTCTCGCTTTCTGGCACTTTTAGGACGCAGGCATAGCAAGCCCCCATCCCACAAGCCATACGAGATTCTAGAGATAGATAGGCTCTTGGGTGGTCATAAAAGGTTTGATTGATATACTTCATCATTCCAGGCGCCCCACATGAGTAAACAGCATCAAACTGACTGTCTAAATCATTAATGACGACGGAAACATTGCCCTTAATACCATAAGAACCATCATCTGTCGTTACAAAGACTTGACTATATTGGGCTAATTCTTTTTCAAGGATAACAGCAGCCTTATTAGCAAATCCGAGAACTGTCACTACTTTCACACCACGCGCATGCAATTCCTTGGCCACCTCAAGCAAGGGTGGGACACCAATCCCCCCTCCAACTAAGAGAATCTGGCTCTGCTCATCTAGGTCAGACAAGTCAAATCCATTTCCCTGAGGTCCCATCACATCAAGAGTGCCTCCATGACTTAAGGTTGAGAAAATAGCTGTCCCAGCTCCCTCAATCCGATAAATGAGATGACACTGCTTCTTAACCTTATCGATAGACGAAATTGAAATAGGGCGACGCAAGAGATGGGCATCATCAGGCACACGCAGATGAAGAAATTGGCCTGCTCGCATGGCTTCAACCATTTCCCCCTCTAGGACTAATTCAAAGATTGCTGGCGCAATTTCCTCCTGTGCAACCACCTTCATGGTTTCCAAGCGAATAGCACCCAAACGTTTCTTACATGTGGGATTCATGACTTTTCCTCCTTAAATTTTAAGGGGACCAGACAAAGAAAAGACCTTGCGATTGCAAGGCCTCAGTTAAAATCGTACAACAGAAGAGAGCACACTCAAAAAGTCTCCTCTGGAAAATTGTACTATTCTTTTATCTGACACCTTGTGAGTCTCTCTGGACTCCCCTTAAAGGTTAAATTTTTATTAGTATACTCTTTCAGCTAAAAAAAGTCAAGTAGAAAACGAACATTCTACTTGACTTGACGAGATTATTTTTCACGAATGACTTCGACCTTGTAGCCATCAGGATCCTTGACAAAGTAATAGTTAGGTGCATTTCCTGGTAGACCATTTGGCTCAGTCACTTCATAACCTTTGGCACTATGCTCTTGATGAAGTGCCTCAAGATCAGGTGTACTGAGGGCGATATGGGCAAACCCATCACCAACCACATACGGACCGTGATCGTAGTTATAAGTCAACTCCAACTCATAGTCATCACCCTCAAGTCCTAGATAGACAATCGTGAAGGCATGGTCTGGAAAATCTCTGCGGCGCAATTCTTTAAATCCAAAAGCATCTTGATAAAATGCAATTGATTTTTCAAGATTTTCTACTCGCAAGCAAGTATGTAGCATTTTTGAAGCCATATTTTTCTCCTTTATTTTTAAAAAGACTGGGACAATCCTGTTCCAGTCTTATCAGTTATTATTTACCAAGTTTTGCTTTAGCTGCATCTGCAAGAGCTGTGAAAGCTGCTGCATCGTTAACAGCCAAGTCAGCAAGCATTTTACGGTTAACTTCGATCTCAGCCAATTTCAAACCATGCATCAATTGTGAGTATGAAAGTCCGTTCATACGAGCTGCCGCGTTGATACGAGTGATCCACAATTTGCGGAAGTCACGTTTTTTCTGACGACGGTCACGGTATGCATAGTAGTAAGAGTTCATTACTTGTTCTTTTGCAGTACGGAACAAGATGTGTTTAGCTCCATAGTAACCTTTTGCTAATTTAAGAATACGTTTACGACGTTTGCGTGATACAACGCCACCTTTAACACGTGCCATGTTTTATTTCCTCCAAATATTTCCTAGAATTGTTTACTTACAGTCAAGCTATTATTTCAAGCGAGTAAGCATTGCTTTGATACGTTTGTAGTCTCCTGAATGCACCATAGATGCTTTACGAAGATGACGACGTTGTTTCTTAGTTTTTCCGTGGAAACGGTGAGAAGTGTAAGCACGGAAACGTTTAAGTCCACCAGAACCTGTACGTTTGAAACGTTTAGCTGATGCGCGGTGTGTTTTTTGTTTTGGCATGATTTTTTCTCCTTTATTTAACTTTCTGACAATTATTTTTTGTCAGTCGCTGGCGCCAATTGCATGAACATTTGACGTCCATCCATTTTAGCACGTTGTTCGATGATGGCAATATCTTGAGTTGCTTCAGCAAACTCGGCTAAAACTTTTGCACCAATCTCTTTATGGGTAATCATACGACCCTTAAAGCGAATAGATACCTTAACTTTATTTCCTTTTTCAAGGAATTTGCGTGCATTGCGAAGTTTTGTATCAAAGTCACCCTTGTCAATCGTTGGACTTAGACGAACTTCTTTCACAGTAACAACACTTTGTTTTTTACGTTGTTCTTTTTGCTTCTTCTGGTACTCAAACTTGAACTTACCATAGTCCATAATTTTTGCAACAGGCGGTTTGGCTTGGGGTTGAATCAATACTAGGTCAACATTAGCGTTATCAGCCAAAGCTTGCGCTTCACTGAGTGGCTTGATGCCTAGCTGTTCTCCTTCAAGACCAATCAAGCGAACTTCACGTACACGAATCTCATCATTGATGAATAAGTCTTGCTTTGCTATGGTTTTCACCTCT
The DNA here is from genome assembly GCA_905221285.1 of bacterium. Taxonomy (GTDB): domain Bacteria; phylum Bacillota; class Bacilli; order Lactobacillales; family Streptococcaceae; genus Streptococcus. The sequence continues at coordinate 7,386 of CAJNCM010000004.1, read as the reverse complement.
TTTGTTTTATTAGAGAAAAACAATAGCGGACTCGTAAATATACAAGCCCGCACGTTATGATAGCGTTTCTTAGAAACTTTTCATCCGTAGGGCCAGGCAACTTCATGTCACAAGGCGAGAAGCTCTCACTTCTGCTTTTCTCAACTTTTATATGATACCAAGTTTTCGAGCACTTGTCAAGATAAAAAGTTATTTTTTGAAAAGTTTCTGTTTATATTTTGGCTTTATATTTTGACTTGGTTTACGCATCAAAAAGAGAGAATCAAGTTGATTCCCTCTCTATGTTAGTTTTTCCTTAGCTTCCCTATAGGAAAACTAGGCCTTAAAAATTTCTTTTTTACGTGAACTTCCCAAGCTTTCGATAAATAGAATTCCCAATAGCAAAAAGATAATCAGGCAAGGAAGTAAGACTAGCCCCATGCTCCAATTTAGATTGACATTATCAATTTGCTTAGGTAATCTTCCAGATAAAATATCCACTGAACGTAAGTAAGTAAAGGGAATCAGATGTGCAATCTTTTGAAGAGGCTGAATTGTTTGGATGCCAAACAATAAGCCAACAATTCCAATGAGTGAAAGAAAGAGTACAGGCATTTTTTGATTGAAAAAGTAAGCAATCAAATACACAACTTCCACAATGACGATAAAGGCTAAGAAAGCTAATAACAAGCCAGGAAATAACACATCTTGTATCTTTCCAATAGTTACCTCTTGATTCACTAAGCTATAAATCGGGTAGGGATAATCTAACTGTCCAAAACCACTTATCAGACTTCCCACTAGAAAAGAAAATCCGCTGATTCCGATAAACAGCACAGTTACATAACCCACTCCAACTCCAAGAGAGGATATTGCAAATGTCACTTTTGAAAAAGGATATAACTGAGCTGTGTCCAGATGATTCTGATATCTTTCCGCAAATAGTTGCGTTAGCATAAAAATAATAGCAATCACAAACAAGCTTGGGATGATAATCCCTAAAATCCAGACAATCTGATCAATCCCGTGGGTCGGATAATCTAAATTGTGCGCTTTTATGTTCAAGGGATATAAGGCTTGGTAAATCTTTCGCTCGCGGTCAGCCCCCATTTTTAGTTCAGAGCTAGAAGTCGGGGTATTTGATATCCTTTCATAATTCTTCTCTTCATCTTGCCACTGCAAATAGTAGGCTTCTTTCCATCGCCCTTCTTTTAATAAAGTCAGAATTTCTGTCTTTTGAGTCAAATGATTCTTTTGCACGTCTAAAGTATTTTTAGCAATTTGGTATTCCTCCGAGCTGGTGTCAGATATTTGGGAGAGTTTCTCTTCATATTCATTGATGACTCTCTCAATTGCTACAAGACGAGTTTCCAACTTTCCCTCCAAGCTGACTGAGTTTGCAGTCCGACTATTGAAATAAAAGGTAACACCGAGTACAGATACAAATAAAGCTAAGATAATCCAGTTTAAGCGACTTTTGAAAACTTTTTTCAATAAAAATAGACTAACATCTTTCATAAACTAAACCTCTTCTATCTGCCCCTGACGAATGGTTACGATGCTATCGCAAATCTCCACTAACTCCTCTTTGTAGTGAGAACTTAAAAGAACCAGCTGTTCTTGTCTATCGATTTGTGCTAGCCTATCAAAAAACTTCTGTCGATAATACTCGTCTAAGCCATTTGTAATCTCATCCATAAGCCAGCATTTCGCCTGACTGAGGAAATACATGGCAATCACCAATCGTTGCTTCATGCCTAAGGAATACTTGCGAATGGGAAGGCTGATATAGTCAGACATTTCCCAGTAATCAATTTCATCCCCCAAGTTTAGATCTGACTTCCAGATGTTTTTGATAAGACGAAGGTAGTCCATCCCACTTAAGTTTCCATCCAGCCATTCAACGCTTTCATAATAAAATAAAGAAGGAGGGGCTACGATATTTCCATTACTTATAGGAATTAAATTGCTAATGGCGCGGAACAGTGTCGTCTTTCCAGAGCCATTGATAGCAAGAATACCATAAATCCTACCCTTTTCAAATGTAAAATCAACATCTTGTAAGATGACTTGTCGCGTTTTTAAGGTCACATGAGTAAGATGCAACATACCTAGCCCTCCTTTTTATCACTCTTTAAGGATTAATAGCCTCCGCTGGAGTAGTTTATTACCTCATAACGATTGTAATTCCAACCAGAACCAATTTTATATTCAAAATAGCTATAATAACGAGACCATGATGGAACGTTAATATAGCTATGTCTGTGGTAATTCATACTAGACCTATATAAGGTATTCCAATCATACCTATAAGTTTTAAGAACGCTCACAGCAGATACACTGGACTGAAAAAAACTAACTAATTAAACGATTTTTACTAATTTTTAATGGTTTTATATCATTAATATTGAATACGCTTTCATTATATCGTTTTTATCATTATTATGCAACAGATTTTTAGTTCATTTTACTAATATATAATATTTGTCCTTCCTATCGAACACTTTCGATTTTCCAATTTTTCCACCCTTTAAAGCGTATAGCTCCTTGCTGATCAGTTCGGTAAACTTTGCTATTGATATCTTCTAGTCGTGTCAAGGTTTCCTGATGGGGGAGTTTCGTTCGATTGTTCTTTCCAACTGAGATGAGGGTCATCTCTTGTTTGAGCTGTTCTAAAAAGGCTGAACTTGATGATTTTTTAGAGCCATGTTGGCCAGCTTTCAAAACATCCACTTCTAGGTCAGGATACTGCTTCAGCAATGCCTTCTCCCCCTTCTCCTCCAAATTTCCTGTGAAAAGAAAGTTTTTATCCAAGAGTTTTCCATACAAAACCAGGGAATCTTCATGACCTCCATCTCCAATTTTCCTTGGAGATAGGACTTCTAACTGACTTCCAAAAATTGGCAATTTCTCTCCTACTGTCAAACTGCGCACCTTGGTTTGAGTTGCCTGTAGTTCTACCACAAATTCCTTCTGTTTCAAACTACCTTTTGACACTAAAATCTCCGCTACATGGAAAGCCTTGGTCACCTCCAACAAATCTCCAACATATTCCTTGTCCGTATTGGTCAAAATTAGCTGGTCAATCTTGGATACTCCGCGACTTTTGAGATAGGGTATCAAGGTTCGCTGGGCATTACTGGTCGTCGCCTTTTCTTGCCATTTTTCGATTTTCTTATCAGATTCTGCCTTGCCACCTACATCTATGAGAATGGTTTTCCCAGTTACATCCCGTAGGAAAATACTTTCCCCTTGCCCCACATCCAGCATGGTAATTTCATTTTCCAGTGGATACTTGGTCAGGAAAAAGAGACCTGTAATCAATAAGCTCAATACTGCTAGCCTTTTAATGTTTTTCCTCAAATCATAAACTAAAGCCAAGGAAATTAACAATAGGATTAAAAGGCATGCATTGGGTTGTCCAAAGACCAGAGGCCTACTTGCCACCTGCGACACCAAGCGAATCATTCCCTCCAACCATTCAAAGATAAAATTCAGCTGAATGACTGGATAGAGAAAGGAAAGGGCAAATATGATAGATAAGAGCGGTAAGAAGACCAAGTCAAATAGAAAGGAAAAGACAAAGGTCAAAAGGATAGACCAAGGCTGAAATTCTGCAAAATAGAAGGATAGGATGGGTAATATTCCCAAGGAAATGACTAGACTTTCTCTAGCAACAGCCTTGAGGCCTTCTCCTTCTTTGCTGGTCATGGTCAAGATAAAAGCATAAGCACATGACAAAACTCCTCCTGCAGTCAGGAAAAAGTTAGGCATAATGATAAATAGGACAAGGACCGTCAAGGCAAAATTATCAAAGCCCTTAACTCCATGTTGAGCCAGTAGCTTTTGCAAGAGACTGCGAATAACCGAAGTTGAAAATCCTGTCAGACCAGCATAGAGAATGGAAAAGGGATAGGTCAGCCATTTCAACTTTTCTTGGGTCAAGCCCAATCGCAAGAGTAGTTTCTTAAATCCATCCATGAAAAAGCCTACCTGCATACCAGACAGGGCAAAGAGGTGGATAATTCCTAGACTGGAATAAAGCTCATTCATCTCCTCAAAGTCCGTGTCCAGATGTCCTAATAGAAGCCCCGTCATGTAATTGCGCATAGGATCTGGAAAATGCGTCTTAATCCAAACTACAGCCTTTCGACGTAAACTGGACAGGTTTTCACCTATATCCCAACTACCAACCTTTTGAAGTGACTGGATTTTTTTGATATTGAGAGTCTGGTAAATCCCCTGAGTTTTCAGATAGGCCTGATAGTTAAATCCACCAAAATTCCTCTGCCCCTCTGGCTCCGAAAGTTTTCCTTCTAGTCCTATCTCATGAAGATCTGTTAAAGCTTGAAAGGATTCTTTCTCCTCCTCGGATTGGAGTTTATAATAGACTTGAAAAATGCGTTCATCAGACTTACCACGAAAGGACAGACTATCACCATTGACCTTAATAGTGTCAGGCAAAATCCGTACCCTTTCAACAGAATCCGCTAGGTTTTGACTAGCTTGACTCTGTTGCCAAGTTTGAAACAGAAACCAGAATCCAAAGATTCCACAAATCACTAGAACTTTGCCTGCTGATTTCCAAGGAAATTGAATAAAGAGACAAACTAGCAGAAAAACAAAGCCCAACAAAGCAAGATAGGATGCTGAGAAAATAGCGTAATAAAGCCAAAGTAATAGAAAACTCAGGAAAATTAGGGGAATGGGGAAATTCTTAATCCACTGTAACATAATCTTTTAGCTTTTCTATGGTCTTGGTACCAATTCCAGAGACTTTCTTGAGTTCATCTACTGACTTGAATTTCCCATTTGATTCACGATGGTCGATAATGTCCTGAGCTCGTTTTCCTCCCAGTCCCTTGACCTGCTTGAGTTCTTCCAGACTGGCCTTGTTGAGATTGACCTTCTTTTCCTTGCTTGTCGAAAAATCCGTCCCCGAACCAAACTGTTGACTAGCTGCTTCTTCTCCCTTAGTGGGAACGTAAACCAGAGCCTCATCACTGACTTTCTGAGCTAGATTGAGCGACTTGCTGTCTGCTTGCTCTGTCAAGCCACCAGCTTTCTGCACTGCATCATTGACCCGACTTCCAACTGGTAAATCATAAATCCCTGGTGATTTGACAGCACCTTTCACATCTACTGTGATTAGATCTTGTTCAAGGGGTTCTTCCTTTTCTTCCTTCTTCACTTCCTTTTCGGTTAATGAATCCTTGGAAACAGCTGCAACTTCTGCCTGCAAATTCGTTTCTTTGACAGGTGTGTGTGGAGCTGGCTTTAGCAGGAAAAATCCTCCTACAAGCAAGCCCAGACCAGTACAGATGACAATGATTTTATACTCTTTGATTTTTTCGATAATTGCTTCCATATTTTCTCCTCTCTTAGATTATTCGTAAGAGGAAGAAAAAACAGTCGAAAATTTCTTTTCAACTGCTTATTTATTTGCAAAATAGTCTTCCTTGGTCAAGACATAATGAACTCTTGTCACGATTCGGCCTTCTTCATGCTGGTCCATACAAGCATATGGTTCTGCATGTGGAAAAATGCATTCCTGATTTCTCCATGACCTTTCCTGACGCGGGATTAGCCTTATCGTGAAGAGCAACCAACTTGTTCATTCCTATCTTCTCAAAAACTAGCTTAATTACGGCACGATTGGCTTCTGTCGTCAAACCTTGATTCAAATACTTTTGGTTGATAATATAACCAATAGCTGCCTTCTTAAGAACAGGATCAATCTTGTGCAAATCAATGGTTCCAATAAACTGACCATTGCATTTCAGTTCTATTCCCCAACGCCCCAAGGGATTGGCCAAGTAGAACTGAGCAATATTATTTTTGGTTTCTTCTAAATTTTGATTGGTTAGAAAAGTGTAACGTGTATTATCCTTATCCGAGGCATAGTCAAACATTTCTTCTGCATCATCCAAGGTTACAGGTCTAAGCAATAAACGCTCAGTCTCGACTATTGGATACTGAGCTAGTTTTAAAAAGATTGATTCCATACGTTTCTACCATTCAAAAGTATTTTCTATCAGTCTAGCATAAAAAAGAAGTTACAACAAGTTTTCCTTGCTTTTTAAAGCGGTTTCATATAGAATAAAATCATCACCTTATTTTTATAGATAATGTGATAAATCATTTACAACCCGTCAATAGAAAGGGAGTTTTTCTCTATGTTAATCGGAATTCCAAAAGAAATTAAGAATAATGAAAACCGTGTTGCCCTCACACCTGCTGGTGTCCTCAGCTTAGTCGGTCGTGGTCATCGCGTCCTTATCGAAACAAATGCTGGTCTCGGTTCAGGCTTTACTGATGCTGACTATCAAAAGCAAGGAGCTGAGATTGTCGCTACTGCTGGTGAAGCCTGGGCAGCTGAGTTGGTCGTGAAAGTAAAAGAACCATTACCTTCTGAATATGAGTACTTGCGTGAAGACCTGCTTCTCTTCACCTACTTGCACATGGCCGCTGCTCCAGAATTAGCAGATGCTATGTTGGAAGCAAAAACAACAGGGATTGCCTATGAAACTGTCCAAGATTCCCAAGGTCAGTTACCACTCCTCGTTCCTATGAGTGAGGTTGCAGGCCGTATGGCAGTCCAAATCGGAGCTCACTTCCTAACCAAACAAGCAGGAGGTTCTGGAGTCCTACTGGGTGGTGTACCGGGTGTACCTAAAGGGAAAGTAACCATCATCGGTGGTGGTGTCGTAGGGACCCATGCTGCTCGAATTGCGCTTGGTCTTGGTGCTCAAGTGACCATCCTTGATATCAGTGCTAAACGTCTCTCCGTTTTAGAGGAGGTCTTTGGCCACCAAATTCAAACTCTCATGTCCAATTCATTCAACATCGAAGCCAGTGTGAGAGATGCGGATGTTGTTATTGGGGCGGTTCTCATTCCAGGTGCCAAAGCACCAAAACTGGTCACAGATGAGATGGTCAAGCAAATGCGTCCAGGCTCTGTCATTGTGGACGTTGCCGTTGACCAAGGGGGCGTTATCGAGACAGCTGACCGTGTGACAACGCACGATGAACCTGTCTATGAAAAATACGGCGTTCTCCACTATGCCGTTGCCAACATCCCTGGTGCGGTAGCCCGTACTTCTACCATTGCCCTAACCAATGTCACTCTTCCTTATATCGAAGCTTTGGCTGGCAAAGGATTCGCACAAGCAATCTCTGAAGATGAAGGCTTGCGCCAAGGTGTGACCACTTACCAAGGTTACTTAACCAGTCTTCCAGTAGCCCAAGGTCTCGATAAAAAACATACTCCAATTGATGAACTAGTATAAAAAATCTAATTATCAGATAAAAGAAAGAGCAAGTCCACCTGTGTACTGCACCCCAAAAGTTAGACAGAAAAAATCTAACTTTTGGGGTGTTTTATTATGAAATTGAGTTATGATGATA